>NZ_JCALCN010000049.1:0-17915 GCF_059812345.1 Mycobacterium sp. NGS59 | reverse complement strand
CACCAATCATCCCACACTGTAAACTAATTAATGACGCACGACACTAGGGGTTCTCCGGCGCATCGTCGGCCGCCGGGTCGTCCAGCACGCTGACCGCGATGCCGTACGGCAGGAACCGCACCTTGCGCTTGGGGTCGGTGTTGGTCTTGTTGGCGCGTAGCGCGTCGAGTTCGGTGGCATACACCTGCTCCACGCGCGCGTCGCCGTCGGCACCCACGGTGTAGATGGCCCAGACGCCGTCACCGGTCTCGCCGGTGGTCTCGGGCTCGGGCCGCGGGCGGCGCGGCGCGAACTCGTCGAACAGCGCCGACCATCCCGACCGGGCGCCCGGCGCGGCGACGAACTTGCCGATCCGCTCGAACGCGTCGCGCAGACCCTCGGTACCTTCCCGGATCACCCGGTCCAAATCGTCGGGGTCGAAGCCGAACGCCCCGGACGAACCACTGTCGCTCACGCGACCTCCTACCAACTGGAAATGGATTACCACCAGTCTGCGCTCAACCGGCGCGATGCGCCACCAAGCGCTAAGGAGCCGGCGGCGCCGGTGGGGGCGGCGGGGGCGGAGCGTTGATCGGGATCGGGATCGAGAAGAACGGTAGGTGCAGGTAGGCCGTCATGATCGGGGTCGGCGCGGCCGGGGCGGGCGCGGGCGGCGGGGCCGCCGGGGCGGGCGCCGACGGCGGCGGGGCCTGCTGCACGGGGGTCTGCACCGGTGGCGGGGCCTGTCGGGTGGGCTGGCGGCGGGGCTGGGGCGCCGGGGCCATGGCCGCCGGAGCCGGGGCCGGTTTGGTGACCGTCTGGGGCGCCGGGGCCACCACGACCGGCGGTGGGGCGGCCACCTCGGTCAGCGGCGGCGCGGCGGCCGGAGGCGCACTCGTCGGCGGCAGGGCGGCGGGCGGTGGCGCACTCGCCTGCGACAGCACCTGCGCGGGCAGCTCGGTAGCCGGTGCCTGCGGTGTCTGGACGATCTCACGCTGCTCGGACCGTTGGGCCGAGCTGGGCCGGACATCGGAGGCCAGCGAGATCACCAACGCGCCCGCCACGACGGCGGCGACCCCGGCTACGGCACCACCGACCATCACCAAGGGCCGGCGGTTGCCGCGGACAACCGGGTCGTCGTCGGCCGCGTCGTCCACCGCGCTGTAGGCCAGCGAACCCTCGTCCACCCCGGCCATCGCGCATACGTCGAGGTAGCTCGGGGTCAGGGCGCGCGGGCTCACCTCCCCGGTGCCCGGGTCCAGCGCATAGGCCAGGGCCGACGTCGAGGACGCGAACAGCGGCGCATTCGCCGAGGCCAGCGCCGCGCCGCGGGCCAGTGCCAGCTCCGGCTCCTCGGGGCAGCTGACCGGCAAAGACGTGGCGGCTTCCAGGGTGGGCTTGACGCCGACGATGTCGACCCCACAGCCGACCAGGAAGACGCCGTCGGCGCGTGCTTGCGGGCCGTCCAGTCCGGCGACCATCGTCACCAGTTCGGCTGCCACCGAATCGCGCAACGACTGTCGGTGCAGGTCCACGATCGAGCCGTCGGCGATGTCGACGACGGCCAGGGTCGCGCTGTCGGACTCGACGAACAGCATCGCGATGTACTGGTAGTCGAGTGCGGCGCCCACGGTCTGGGCCAGCGCCGCCGCGGCCAGCAGCGGCGACACCAGCATCACCCCGCCGACCTCGCGGGAGGCGAGTTCGGCGCGCAGCGCGGCGACCTGGCTCGGGTCGGTCCAGGTGAGCCCGGTCGAGGTGAGTTGATGCCCGCCCTCGAGGGCGCCTTCCCAGGTGCCGATCAGCGCGCCGATCACCTGGGTCGTCGAGTCACCGGCGGACGCCGGGACTTCGATGCTGTCTTCCTCGACGGTGACGCCGTCGGCGTTCGCGCCCTCGATCAGCAACATTCGGACCGCCGAGGGCTCCATCGATACCCCGAGCACGATGTCCATAACCCCTCCAAGCTGGTGCGAGCTAGTTACGGGGTCTAGGCGGACCGGCCTACCGCGCGGGCCGCCTTCGACGAAATGGTTTAACTGGCTTCTATGCAGTTTGCCAGGAAAAACCCTACTCGCGCACGTCGGGGTCGAGCGTTGTTCTGAGCAACCTCAAATCATGGACTGCCGGGACTCGAGAACGGGTTCTGTGGACCCGGATCCTGCTGGAGCTGGGTCTGCGGAACCTGGTTCTGGGGAGCTCCGTTGGCCGGCACCTGGATCGGTATCGGAACCGGGATCAGCGGGACGTGCAACCACTGCGTGGTCATCCGCACCGACGACGGCGACTCCGGGGCGCTCGGCGCCTCCGCCGCGCTGGGTGCCTCCGCGGCCGCCGGTGCCTCCGCCGCCGAGGGCAGGGGCGCGGTGGTGGTGACTGTTGTCGTGGCGACCGGCGGCCTGGTCGTGGTCACCGGCGCGGGCCTGGTCGTCGTCATCGGGGGCGCCGGTGGTGGTGGTGTCTCCTGGCTGGGCGGCGGCGCCACCACACTCGGGGCCGGCGCCTCGCTGGGCGGCGGTAGCGGGCTGGGCTCGAGCGGACTGGCTGGGGCCGGGCTGGGCAGCTTGGCGCTGGGAGACGACGGTGTCGGTGCCACGCTGGGCACGATCGCGGGCTTGTGCGGCGCCTGGCGCTGCTCGAGGGCGGTCAATGTGATGGCCACCCCCCCGATGGCCGTCATCGCGACCGCCGCGCAGAGCCCGATCAGCACCTGCGACAGCCGGACGCGTCGCCACGGCGGCTCCTTGGGCGGATCGATCACGTTCAGCCGCATCGAGAAGCAGGGGCCGTCTTCGTTGTAGGAGTCGCCCTCGAACCGGGTCAGCACTTCGGGGAACTCGGTTTGCGACCAGGCCAACTCGCGATCGGTCAACGCGTCGTGGTCGATCACCAGCACGTCGCGAGCCGGTGGCGAGTCGAGCAGAGCGGTGCCCGCGACTCCCGCCATCACACCGATGGACGCGCGGGTCCGCAGGTCGAGCAGGTCGCCGCGGTCGGCCAGCAGCAACGCCCCCTGCGCGGCGGCGCACAACGGCTGCGTGGCGGTCAGGACCGGAATCCGGGTGTGCGCCGAAAGGCGTTGGGCGACAAGCGGAATGCTGGCTCCGCCGCCGACTGTGACCAATGCGGCCAGGTCGGCGAAACGGAAGTCATGCTGTGCCAGCATGTCGTCGAACGCATAGACCAGGCCGCTGAACCGGTCTCGAATCAGGTCCTCGAACTTGTCGCGGGTCAATTCCAGCGCCGCACTGGCACCGGAAAGCTCGACCGAGAGCTCGGTCACTGCATCGGTCGACAGTCGCTCCTTGGCCTCCCGGCACTGCGCCTGCAACCGGCCCAACCGGCCCACGTCGGCGTCTTCGTGACCGAGCATGTCGATGGCGTGCAGTAGCACCGCCTGGTCGATCTGGTTGCCCGAGAATTCCTCGTAACGCATTGTGGCGCCGACAGGTTCGAAGTCAGCCTTGATCTCCAGCAGTGTCACCTGCGTTGCGGACGCACCGAAATCCAGCAGTCCCACCACGCCGCCCGGCGGGAGTTCCGCCTCGGCTTTGACCGCCGTCAGCCCCGCTATCGCATCGGAGACCAGGCGCGGGGCCATCCCGCTGCGCACGAAGCCGACATGGGTACGCAAGGCATTTCGCAATGCCTGCACGGTGCCCGGTTTCCAGTGCGCGGGAACGGCGATCGCGATCTCGGCGGCACTGGAGTCGGCCCCGGCCGCGACGACCATGGCCTCCAGCGCCTCGACCGTCAGCAGGTCGGGGTCGTGCGCCGAGCCGTCCGGGGAGACCAGTGCCACCGAGTCGCCGATGCGCTCCACGAAGCCACTCATCGGCAGGCCCAGTTCGGCCGCACTCGAGTTCTCCTCGGGTGCAACGAGTTTCGGGGCGCAATGCGGATACAGGGTGAGCACGGCGCGACGGATGACCGGGGAACTCCCGGTCGTCGCCGCGACCATGTTCATGGTCCCGATCGACAACCCCAGCGGGTCGTACATATGGCCAATACTTTCGTCGACAGGGTCGGTAGCCAGCGCGTCAACCATAGCTGCGGGTCGGCTCAATATGGTTCGGCCCCAACCTCATTGGTATCCGGTCGTGGCCGTGTCGTCATCAAAAAGGTACCCGCGTCACTCTTGACAGAGCGCACCCGCCGGCGTTCGATTCACCGCCCCTGCGGTGAGGGCGCCGCCCCGGTGTGCTGCAATGACCGGGTGAGCCTTCCCGAGTTCCCCGTGGCAGACGTCGAAGCGATCAAACAGGTCAAGTACCGCTACCTGCGGGCGATGGACACCAAGCACTGGGACGAGTTCGCGGACACCATGACCGAGGACATCGTCGGCGCCTACGGCTCGTCGCTGGGCAAGGAGTTGCACTTCGACAACCGCAAGGACCTGGTGGAGTACCTGAGCTCGGCGATGGGGCCCGGTGTGGTCACCGAACACCGGGTGACGCATCCGGAGATCACCGTCACCGGCGACACCGCGTCGGGCATCTGGTATCTGCAGGACCGGGTCATCGTGGCCGAGTACGACTTCATGCTGATCGGGGCGGCGTTCTACCGCGACCAGTACCGGCGCACCCCGGACGGGTGGCGGATCAGCGCCACCGGATACGACCGCACCTACGAGGCGACGATGTCGGTGGCGGACCTGAAGTTCCACCTCAAGCCCGGCCGGGCGCGGGCGGACCTAGCCTGACGAGAAGACGCAAAAGCCCCTGATTTGCGGAGCAAATCGGGGCTTTTGCGTCTTCTCGCGGGGGGAACGCTACTTGGCGATCGCGATGACGGCGCCGGGACGCAGCCACTTGATGATCGACACCAGCGTGGCGTCGTCGATTGCCACGCAACCCTCGGTGGGTCCGCCGTCGGTGGTGTGAAAGAAGAATGCGGCGCCGCCGCCGGGCACCTTGTTCTTGTTGACGCCCATCACCACCGAGTGCTTGTACTGCGGGATCTGCAGGTTCTCGCTTTCGGCAGTGTTGAAGGAACACTGGGCTTTCTGACACACCTGCATCGAGTTGAAGGTAGGACTGTGATCGTCACCGCTCCACCAGTGATTGGGTCCGACCTGCGTATAGGGCAGTCCCCCACCGGGATTGGGCGCGGTGCCGAAGGCGGAGTCCAGGGTGTACACCCCCATCGGGGTGGCGGGATAACCACTTCGGGCCTGCGGCGCCATGCCCGCCGAGCCGACATGGGTGGGGATCCCGGTCTTAAGCGGTTGCCAGCCGGCCGCGGTGCGCTGATAGATGTCCATCTTGGCGTTCGAACCACCGGTGGAGACAACCGAAACCACTTGTGTCGCATTGCCGACCGAGTTCGCGAACCACGGATTGCCCGCGGCGCCGGCCACCTGCGCGGATCCCGTCGCCAACACCGCCGCCGCACCGACGGCGCATACCGCAGCACACAGCAGAGCTACCAGTCGGCGCATCGTTTCATCGTCAGACCGGGCGAGGTGAGGGTCAAGTAAAGGTTAAGGCCCGATTGGGTCACGCGGCCGTGATGAACACTCGACCGGTTGCGGCCGAAACACCCACAGGCACAGCAGGAAATACACGTATCCCAGTGCCCAGCCGGCGATCACGTCCGAGGGGTGATGCACGTTGAGGGCGACGCGCGCGACGCCGACGATGAACACGGCCAGCGCCCCCAGCGCCAGCGCGGCGATACGCACCTGCGCGCGGGTCAACAGCGGCCACGCAAACGTCAGCAAGGCGAGCACACCGCACATGGCCTCGAGGGCATGCCCGGACGGAAACGACGACTCCGGAATCACCACCAGCGCCGTCGACGGGCGAGGCCGCCCGGCCAGGCCCTTGGCCAGCATCGTCACCAGTCCGTTGAGCGGCCCACAGAACAACAGCAACAACGCCATCCGCACCCGGCGGCGCACCAGAGCCAGCACGGTGGCCGCCAACCCCACCATCCGCATCGGGACCGGACCCAGGACGAAAGACACCGCAACCCAGAACCGCACCCAACCGTCGTGCTTGACGCCGATGTCGTGCGCCGGGTTCAGCAGCGACCAGTCGAAAGCCACCAGCCAGCCCCACTCCTGACGGTGCCCGACCCACAACATGACGTAGAGCAGCACCGCGGCCGCGGCCAGACCCGTCGCCCACGAAGCTCGCAGGATCGGTGCGCGCACGGCGAAACCACCCCATACTGGCGTCATGGCGGTGATTGTTCGGAAGTTGTTCGGCGTCGGCAAATTACCTGCGGATCTGCGGGCCCGGCTGGACGACGAGGGACTGCTGTACCTGGCCGAGTCCATCCCGGTCACCCGACGGTTCAGCGGCGCCATTCCCGGCATCCGGTCCCAAGGCAGCATCGCCGGCTACGTGGGCGCGCTGGCGTTCACCTCGCAGCGGGCCCTGGCGACGCTGTCGGTGGTGCCGAAACTGGCCGGCCGCGCGATGGACGTGCGATGGGACGAGCCGAACAGCGGAGCCGCCCGCGCGGAGATATCCGCAACGGGATTGCAGCTCGACCTGGACACCGCCGCCGTCGACCAGCGTTTCCACGGCCATCTCTCGCTGCATTTCAAGGACGCGATCGACGAAGACGTGCTGGCCCTGCTGCCGCGGCGGTCGCTGGCTTTCGACGTGCCGCCCGAGTATGTGATCCGGGCGGTGGGCGTCACCTACAGTCCCTGACGGTCGCGTTCCTACGATGGCCCAGTGACAGATCACGCGTTCACCGCGGCAGAACGCCGCGCCGTGTACCGGGTGATCTCCGAACGACGAGACATGCGCCGCTTCGTACCGGGCGGCGAGGTGCGCGAGGAGGTGCTGACACGTCTGCTGCAAGCGGCACACGCCGCGCCCAGTGTGGGGTTGATGCAGCCGTGGCGGTTCATCCGGATCACCGACACCCGGCTTCGGCACCGGATTCATGCACTCGTCGACGCCGAGCGTGCGCACACCGGGAGTGCGCTGGGGCCGCGGGAAGCCGAGTTTTTGGCGCTCAAGGTCGAAGGCGTCCTGGACTGCGCGGAGTTGCTGGTCGTAGCGCTGTGCGACGGCCGGGACGCGCACATCTTCGGCCGGCGCACGCTGCCGCAGATGGACCTGGCCTCGGTGTCGTGCGCGATCCAGAACCTGTGGCTGGCGGCCCGGTCCGAAGGTCTGGGCATGGGTTGGGTGTCGCTGTTCGATCCGCGGCGGTTGGCGGCGTTGCTGCAGATGCCCGCCGACGCCGAACCAGTGGCGATCCTGTGCCTGGGGCCGGTGCCGGAGTTCCCGGATCGACCGGTGCTGGAATTGGACCGCTGGGCCGTGGCGCGACCGTTGCACGAGTTCGTCACGGAGAACCGATGGAGCCCGGCCGCACACGTACGAAGGGTGACCGACCTTGACGAATGACCACGCAGGCGCGGCCGGCAAGAACATTCTGCTGGTGCACTGGCACGACCTGGGGCGCTACCTCGGCGCGTACGGGCACCCCGACGTGTCGAGTCCGCGACTGGACCGCCTGGCCGCCGAGGGCATCCTGTTCACCCGGGCGCACGCCACCGCGCCGCTGTGCTCGCCGTCGCGCGGGTCGCTGTTCACCGGTCGCTATCCACAGAGCAACGGCCTGATCGGTCTGGCGCACCACGGCTGGGAATACCGCAGCGACGTACGCACCTTGCCCCAGTTGTTGAACGAATCCGGTTGGTACTCTGCACTTTTCGGAATGCAGCACGAGACGTCCTATCCCAAGCGGCTGGGTTTCGACGAGTTCGACGTGTCCAACTCCTACTGCGAGTACGTGGTGGACAAGGTCGAACGATGGCTGCACGAATGGGTGCGGGACGGCAACTCCGAGGACCCGTCGGCACGGCCGTTCCTGCTGACCGCCGGGTTCTTCGAAACCCACCGGCCCTACCCGCACGACCGGTACGAACCGGCCGACAGCGCCGCCGTCGACCTGCCCGACTACCTACCCGACACTCCCGAGGTGCGCGGCGACCTCGCCGACTTCTACGGGTCGATCAGCACCGCGGACACCGCGGTGGGCACCATCTTGGACACGCTCGCCGAAACCGGCCTCGACACCAGCACCTGGGTGGTGTTCTTCACCGATCACGGCCCGGCCTTCCCCCGCGCGAAATCCACGCTGTACGACGCCGGAACCGGAATCGCGCTGCTCGTCCGGCCGCCCACCGGGCTGTCGGTGGCGCCGCGGGTCTACGACGAGTTGTTCAGCGGTGTCGACCTGTTGCCGACGCTGCTGGGACTGCTGGGTGTGACCGTGCCGGACGATGTCGACGGCGTCTCGCATGCCGACGCCCTGCTGGCGCCCCAGCCGGAAGCGCCGGTGCGCGAGCACCTGTACACCACGAAGACCTACCACGACTCGTTCGACCCGATTCGGGCGATCCGCACCAAGGAATACAGCTACATCGAGAACTACGTCCCGCGGCCACTGCTGGACCTGCCGTGGGACATCGAGCAGAGCCCGTCGGGACTGGCCGTCGCACCCCTGGTCACGGCACCCCGTCCGGAACGCGAACTCTACGACCTGCGCGCCGATCCCACCGAGAGCAAGAACCTGTTGGACGGCACCGGCGCCCGCGACGCGTACACCGACTCCGTGGCGTCGGATCTTGCTGTCCGACTTCATGATTGGCGCCAGCGCACCGGCGACGTGATCCCGTCGGATTTCGCCGGCACCCGCATCTCCGAGCGCTACACCGAAACATACCTGCGGATCCACCGCACGGTCCCCACCAGCCGATCGGCCATCGCCACCGACCGCGGCATCGAAGACGAGGTCGAGCCGGGGTTAGCCACCTGACCGGCGCGCCGCACCGACCTGCGCCACCAGGAAAACCCGCCGGAACGGGAAGATCGTCGTGCCGTCCGGGCGCGGCGGGTACGCGTCGTCCAGCAGCGGGATGAGTTCGGCGCGGAACTGTTCCCATCCCTCGTCGTCGAGTCGGTCGCGCACCGGCACCAGCGCAGTCCCGGTGATCCATTCCAGCACCGGATGCTCACCGGTCAACTGGTGCAGGTAGGTGGTCTCCCACACGTCGACCCGGCAGCCGGCGTCCATCAGCAGGTCGGCGTAGTGCGACGGCGGCTGCACCACGGCGCCGACCCGAAACGGTATGTCGCGCATGATCTTTGCGTACGGTTCCCGGCGTGCCAGCGCACGCACCGCGGCGTGCGACGGGGTCTCGAAATTGCCCGGGATCTGGACGGCGATCCACGAGCCGGACGCGAGTTGGCCGGTCCACCTGACCAGCAACTCGGAGTGCTCGGGCACCCAGTGCAGCGCGGCGTTGCTGACCACCACGTCGGTGTCCGGCTGGGGCTTCCAGTTACGCAGGTCGGCGGTGTTGGCGTCGATTCCGCGTTCCCGCGCCGCCGCCACCATCTCCGGTGAACTGTCGATCGCCTCGATCACCGCGCCGGGCCAGCGCTTCGCCAGGTAGCGCGTCAGATGTCCGGGACCGCAACCCAGGTCGACCACCCGGCGCGCCCGGTCGGCCCCGACCCGCGACAGCAAGTCGTAGAACGGGCGGCTGCGGTGATCGGCGAAGGCCAGATAGACGTCGGGATCCCACATATCGGTCCTCCTGATCGACACCGTCTTGTGTGTCTTAGACAAACCGTATTACCGGACCGCTCCGCGGTGCGCACCGACGGGGCAGAATTGCGAAATTGACGAGGGGGTCTATTCCTCCTCGATCGCCCAGACCGGCGAGTTACGATCGGCGAGATGTCCGAAACCTCAGAGGTGACCGCCGAAGCGGATCCGATCAGTCCGCCCGTCCCGGTACCCGACGTGCCCGGCGCGGACGCCACCAGCGAGGGATTGCCCCCGACGTCGTCACTGTCGCTGCGCCAGCGGGTGGTCGTGACGGCCTCGGCGGTCGGCGACGTCGCGTTGCGCACGTCGGCGTCGTCGTTGCTCGCCACCACGGTGGCTCCCGCCGTCGTGGCCGCCAACCTGCGCCGGCGCCACGCCGAAAGCGAGCGCGACAGCCTGAAGTTCTACGCCGAACTGGCGGCCGAGCACGATCCGGGTAAGTCGTTCCCGGCGCCGACGCAACCGCCCACCGACGTGCAGCGCCGGCCCAGCCGACTCGCCGAGCGGGTCGCGCTGGCCACCATCGACAACATCGCCTTCCCCAGCAGCTTCCGCGCCGTCAACCCGGCCATGCGCGAGAGCTGGAGTGCGCTGTCGGCCAACAACATCGTGCACGCCCAGCACTGGCGTCACGACGACGGTCCGCGCCCGACGCTATGCGTGATCCACGGGTTCATGGGCTCGTCGTACGTCTTCAACGGGTTGTTCTTCTCGTTGCCGTGGTATTTCCGGTCCGGCTACGACGTCTTGTTGTACACCTTGCCATTTCACGGCAAGCGCGCCGAAAGGTGTTCGCCGTTCAGCGGTTACGGCTATTTCGCGAGCGGGCTGAGCGGGTTCGCCGAGGCGATGGCCCAGGCGGTGCACGACTTTCGCTCGATCGTGGACTACCTGCGCGGCACCGGCGTCGAACGGATCGCGCTGACCGGTCTGTCGCTGGGCGGCTACACCTCGGCGCTGGTGGCTTCCGTCGACGACCGGCTCGAGGCCGTCATCCCCAACTGCCCGGTCATCACGCCGGGAGACCTGTTCGCCGAATGGTTCCCGGCCAGTACGCTCGTCGGGCTGGGGTTGCGGCTGACCAGCATCAGCCGCGAAGAGCTGCAGGCCGGCCTGGCCTACCACGGGCCGCTCAACTACCGGCCGCTACTGCCCAAGAACCGTCGGATGATCATCACCGGGCTCGGTGACCGGATGGCGCCGCCGCAACACGCGGTGGCGTTGTGGGAACACTGGGATCGGTGCGCGCTGCACTGGTTCCCCGGCAGCCACGTGCTGCACGTCAGCCAACTGGACTACCTGCGCCGGATGACGCCATTCCTGCACCAGTTCATGTACGACTGAGCGCGATCACCTGGGTGGCGGCCTCGCTGCTCGGCGCGCGGTGTGCGCCGGGCACCGCGGTGGGCCACGGCAGCCGGGCGAGCAGCTCGGCGGGTGCCGCGGTGTGCCCGGCGAGGCGACGGGTGGACAGCGGATCCAGCGCCGCCAGCGCCGGACGCTGATTGCCGCGTTCCAGCGTCAACCCGGCGGCCGGCGCGGCGCTTCCCGGCGCGTCGTCCGTGCGGAAGGCGCATGCGGCGGCAACCGTGTAAGGCCCGCCGTGGCCGCCGCGCCCGACCTCCAGCGCCGTCCAGGTCTCCCGGGCGGGCTCGGACCGCACCGCGTCAAGGGTCTCGGCCAGTGCCGTGTCCACCGTGATCCGGTATGCCGCAACATAATCCGACCCGCTCTGCTGGACCGCACGCCACGTCTCGCGTGCCCCACCCTGGGATGGGGTGGACAGCAGTTCCGGAACATCCTCGGGCACCACAGTGCCGGCCTCCCAGCCGATTTCGCGCAGGTGATCGGCGAGCCGGCGGGCGGCGACCTCCGCGGTCTCGTGCAGCGGGATCCGCGCCGAGCGGGCCTGCAGGGCCGCCAGGTTGTCCACGGCCGACACCGTCAGCCCGATCCAGGTCTCCCGCCGTCCGGATGCGGTGTCCCGGTTGATGATTCGGACGCTGTCGGCGCGGATGCCGTAGCGGTCCAGGTAGCCGGCGATCAGCGGCAACGGCAACACATCGGACTCCGACGGGCCCGGACCCACCCGCAGCAGCGCCGTGGTGCGGGTCTCGGCGTCCGGTTCGGGGTCCGTCCGGTTACCGCGGCCCAGGATCGCCAGCCGGCGACGCAGGATCGTGGTGACATACAGTCCGCGCCAACGGCCGAACAGCAGGATCAGCGCCACGACGGCGATGCCGATCAGCAGGTAGGCACGGGAGGACTGCCAGGGGTAGGCCATGGCGGCGGGCACGACGGCCAGCAGGGCCAGGGTGATCCGCGCGGCTCCCGGCCACGACGTGGATTCGAGCGACTGGCTCACGGGGTGGGCTCCTTTCGGCGGCGCGTTACCGCCACCGTGGCTGCGGTGACTAGGACGAGCAACGTCAGCACGCCGGCTCCTACCAGCGCGACGTTGCGGGGGGTGGTGTCCGGGGCCGGCGGTGGCGGCGGGACGGCGACGGGTCTGGTGGCCGGGTTCGGCGGCGCGGAGTCGGCCGGCAACTGCCACGTCAGCGCCGCGGCCGCGTCCAGGGTGCCGGCTCCGACCATGTTGGACGGGTCCCGCGGGCCGTTCTGCGCGGTGGCGGTGATGCGACGCACCACTTCGGCGGCGGGCAGCGCCGGGTACTTGGCGCGTACCAGTGCCGCGACGCCGGAGACGTAACCGGCCGCGTAGCTGGTGCCGCTGAGCGGGATCAGCTGCTGGTGGTCGTCGGGCAGGCCGTTGGCCACACCGCCGCCGTCGGAGTTGCTCAGCGAGGCGATGTTCTCCCCGGGTGCGGCGATGCCCACCCAAGGACCGGCCATGGTGAATTTCGACGGACGGCCGTCGGGCGCCACCGAGGCCGCCGACAACACGTAGGGCTGCCACCAGGACGGGACGGAGACCGAGGTGACGCCGGCCCAGTTACGCGGGTCGTCGGGTCGACTCAGATCGGTCAGCGGGTTCGAGTCGCACGACGTTCCGCCGGCGACCGACCCGGTGGGGCCGCTGTTTCCGGCGGCGGCCACGATCACCGCGTCCTTCTCCACCGCCGCGTACTTGATCGCCGCGCCCAGCGCGGCCTGGTCCACCGGGCGATCGGCGGGCAAGCAGGTGATCGCGGAAATGTTGATCACCCGGGCACCGCGGTCGGCGGCGTGCACGACCGCCCGGGCCAGCGCCTCGATCTCGGCGGCGGCGCGCGCCAGCGCCGGATCGCCGCCCGGCGTGCGCGGTGAGAACTTGGCCGACGTCACCCGGATGGACAGCAGCCGGGCCGCCGGCGCGACGCCGGAGAACCCGTCGTCACCGGGCTGGCCGGCGACGATACCGGCCACCAGGGTGCCGTGCCCGTCGCAGTCGGTCAGGCCGTCGGTGGACTCCACGAAGTCACCACCGGCGTCGACGTTGTTCAGCCGGGGACCGGGCCGTACGCCGGTGTCGATGATGGCCACCAGCTGGCCTTCACCGCGCGAGAACTGCCATGCCGCAGGCAGATTCAGCGATGTCTGGCTCGGGGTCGGCAGCCCCGCGTCGGTGCCCGGGATCACCCCGGAGACGCTGCATTGGCCGCGCTGCTCCATCGGCTGCACGGGTCCCGGGGAGCCGGTGGGCGGTTGCGCGGCGGCGTCGACCACCGGCGGGCTGACCGCCAGGGCCGGCGGAGCCGCCAGCCCCGCCTGCACAGCCACCAGAGCGGCTGCCAGACAGGTTGATCCGGCACGCATCATCGATTGAGCACCCAGGCGAACAATCCCACCAGGAACGCCATCACCGGGATCAGGGAGGCGTCCAGCCCGGCCGCGAGGAAGCCCAGCAGCCGGCGCAGCGGCAGCGAGTAGCTGTCCGGCGAGGCGACGGCCGGGTTCAGCGCCACCACGACCCACACCAGCACCAGCACGACGAGCACCGCAACCGCGCCCAGGGCAGCGACGTAACGGCCGGTCGCCGTGTAGTGCACCAGCAGCGTGCCGGCCACCAGGAACGGCTGGGCGAGCAGCCAGGCTTTGCAGGCGGCGGAGTCCCACACCCGCGCGCGCAGCGTAGCCGCCAGCGACGTCGCGCCCACCACGTACCAACCCGCCACGCTCAACGTCTCGGGACGCAGCGCGATGGCCACCGAGCCGGCGACACTGAGCAGCACGGCCGCGGCGATGAACCCGTTCTGGTGGGCGTCGCCGATCCGCACCCGCCGCGGCAGGTCCTCGAGCACCCGCGACGACGGCGGCGCCGGCGTCGGGTCTCCGGGCGCCGGGATGACGGGCAGCGGGAACCGGGCCCACAGCGCCGAGAGTTGAGCCGCCTGGATGGTGATCAGCAGCGCCGCGACAATCAGCCCGCAGCCGATCGTGAGCAGCGGTGGCTGCCAGAGCAATTCGGCGCCGGAGGCCAGTGCCACCGCGAGCCCCACCACTGCCGTGGTGGTGAACAGTGCCACGGCGCGCTCGCGCTCCGCGCTGGGCACGATCAGGGCGACCAGCGACCAGGCGGCGACGCCCGCCGCGGCCAGCAACACCTGTGCGGCGCCGAAGCTGCCCGGCACCGCCAGCGCCAGCGCACCGGCGATCGGTACCAGAGCGGTGATCGACAGCGCGATCCCGGTGCGCGGGGAACGCGCCGTGATCAGCAGCCCGGTGATCGCGACGAGCGCGGCGATCGCACTGACCGCGACCAGGCCGCCGAGTGCTCCGGTCGCGACGCGATGGGTGACGGCCAGTCCGGTCGCCACCAGGGTCACACCGATCACCGCGGCCAGCGCACCGCGCTGGATGTGCCTGGTGCCCCACGGATTGCGCCGCGAGGTGGAGAAGATCATGGCCGCGTCGGCGATGTCCTCGACGATGCCCGGCGCGGCCGGACCGGCGGGCACCGGCTGCAACGCCAGCAGGTCACCGTCCACCACGCCGACGGTGTCCAGGCTGGCGTCCAGGCTGAACGGCGCCCCGCCGACAGGTGCCAGGCTCAGGTGGGTGGCCGCGCCCGCGTCACCGGCCTCGCCGCCGTCACCATTGGTGGCCGGAACCACCAAACGCTGTACCGCGGGCAGGATTTCGCGCAGCGGCAGCTCGGCGGGCAAGGCCATCTCCGTCAACCGACTGTCCGCGAGGATTGCGACGCGGACGATCGGCATGACGGTCCCGGCCGTCACCGGACCTCGGTTCGTGGGTGCCGTTGCTGCAACATCGTGCTCTCCGATTTCTCTTGATGTGTGTTACGTGGTCTGTGCCGAGAAGTCTCGGGACAGCCGGTGTCCGGGGAACCAGTCCCCGTCCGGCAGATAGGAAGTCAGTTGTTCGATCGCGACGGCGGTCGCGAACGGGGTTCCGGGTGCGAACGTCGAGACCCATTCGCCGTCGAACGCGCGGGACGGGCTGACCAGCACCCGTCCCGCCGCGGTGTCGACGATGCTCATGCCGACCTCGGTGGTGGTGTGCCGGCCGTCCCGGTTGCAGCCCGCGACGACCTCCACGTAGCTGCGCTGCCCGGAGAAGACCGACTCGACCACCGGCCGCGCCGAAGCCGGGATGCCCAGGTACTCGAGGACTTCGGCGAGCGGCGCGCCCGAGCGCAGTCGCTCGTCGGCCCGGGCACCCACGCGGGTCGGCATGCTGAACTCGTCGAATCGGGCGGGTGGTCGCTGCGACAGTCCGACGCCGAGAACGGGAACCAGCGCCCGCGGGTCGTCGATGTCCATCGCGGTGAAAGTCACCAGCTGGGCGCTGCGCAGCGCCACCACGGTCCGGCCGGCGCGCTGCGCGACGATGCCGCGCAGCATGTCGCTGCTGCCGTCGGGACGGGTGGGTCCCAGGTAACGCAGGTCGAGCCAACGGTCCGGGAAACACACCACTTTGATCCAGTCGGCCACCCGCGGGTTGACGACATCCCCGGTCATCAACCCCATCCGGGTCAGCTCGTCGGCCTGCCGGTCGAAGAACGCGGTTCGCTGCGCGGCGTCACGATACGGCGTCGTGATGGCCAGCACCCACGGAAAGCTGCCCGCTTCAACAGTTTCCGCGATGAACCACGCCTGGTCGACCGTCAGCTCGACGGCATTGGGCATTGCGTCCAAGGTCGGCGCTAGCCGCCCCACTTGGCGGCTTCGGCACCGTCGCGGGCCAGCATCGCCATGGTGTTGGCCTCGTGGATGCTGGCCATCGACTGATAGGCCCGCACCAGGTCCTCCATGGCCTGGTTCCACTGCACCTGCCAGGCCTGATACGTCAGCCCGGTGTCACCCTGCCAGGCGTTCTGCAACGCGGCCTGCTCGGCGGAGATGTCGGCCCCCAAACCCGTCATGGTGCCGGCATAGCCCGCCATGTCCCCGGCATGAGCGAGCATCGCCGGGTAGTTGTACATGATCTGCGACATCAGCAAACCCTTTCTCGTCTGAGCCGGCTCAGAAACCGGTGTAGGTCGACGCGGCCGCAGCGTCGGCGGCCACATAGGTACCGGCCGCCTCGCCCAGGTTGGCTTGGGCGATGTCGAGCAACGTGTTCACCCGCGCTGCGACCTTCACGAACCGGGCGTGCGCGGCCTGAAACGCCGCCGCGGACTCCCCCTGGTGAAACGCCTGCGCCGATATCGCTGCCTGCTCGGCCTGACCGATCGTGTGCCGCATCAACCCCGCCTTGGCGCCGAACGCCGACTGCGAGGACACCAACTGCGGAATATGAGCATCCAACAAACTCATGACTCTCCCTTTCCCTTTCCCTGACTCCGAATCCCTCTAACGACCCGCACGCGGTAGTTCGTCTCGCTGACTTTCCGGCCCCCCTTCCTCCCCGGCCTGTTCCCAGGTGCCCGGCATCATGGGAACCTTTGGGCCACCGCCGAATTCGTCGCCGGCCAGTGCCGTCAGCCCGGCGGCCTGCAGCAGCGTCTCCCTGGGTATCGTGCCCGCGAAGCCGAACGTGCCGGCGCCGCTCCGGGAAGCCTGCGCGTCGTCGTCCCAGATGGGGTCGACGGCCGAATCCAGGTCCAGGAACTCGTCGCCGTGCTGGTGCTGGGGCGCGCGCCGGCGGCGCTTGGCCCGAGCCGCCGCGCCGCTGGCCGCCGCCGCCCCGGCCGCGGGGATGGTGGCTGCCGGCGCCTTGGCCGCGGCGCGGTCGCCCACCGTCGGACCCAGGCCCGGTCCCCAGCCGTCGGGCCCGGCAACCACGTACGGGAAAGCCGTCGCCGCCGGGGCCGCGGTCGCCGTGACCGTACCGGCGGGCGCAGCGGCCGCGGGTGCCGACGCCGGCGTGCCGGCCGGGCTTGCGACGGTCGGGGCGAGTCCGGCCACTCCGACGCTGTGCGGCGCGGTGCCGGCGATCGGGACGGGCGCCTGTTCGGCCGGGATCTCGGGGATCACGTCGACCCGGATCAGGTTCAGTAACCCCAGGCTGCCCAACCCGACGGCGGCCAACGTCGGCAACCACGCGGGCGACGTCGCCACCATGCCCCAGAAGGTCCAGCCGACGGGCTGGAAGAACGCCTGATACCCCAGCGCGAACAGCAACGGCCACCAGGTGACCAGTGCGGCTTGCGGGTTGGTGGCGAAGTCGATGATCATCTGCTGGATCGCCGGCAGCGGATTGGACAGGAAGTCCCACAGCAGTGGGCCGTCGGGCAGCAGTAGCACGTAGTCGCGCAGGAGATTGACGATGATCTGCAGGATGTCGAACTGCGAACCCGAGTCGGCGGCCGCGGCCTCCGCAGCGGGGCTGACGATCGCCGGTGCCGCGGTGGCACGCGGCGCAGTGGCCAACGCCGCGCCCGTCGCCGCCTGGTAAAGACCCATGGTGGCCGCGGCCTGCAACCACATCCGCATGTAGTCGGCCTCGTTGAGGGCGATCGGAATGGTGTTGACACCGAAGAAGTTCGTGGCCACCAGCACGCCGTGCGCGATGTGGTTGGCGGCCAGTTCCGCCAGTGTGGGCATCGCCGCGAGCGCGGTGGTGTAGGCCGAAGCCGCGATCTCGTGCTGCGCCGCCGTTCCCGCGGCGTCGGCGCCGGCCTGGTGCAGCCACGCGATGTAGGGCTGATGTGCGGCCACATACCGTTCGGCGGTCGCGCCCTGCCAGGCGCCCGCTTGAACTGCCGCCACGAGACCACTGAGTTCGGCTGCCGTCGCGGCATATTCGGCGCTGAGCGCGTTCCAGGCCCCGGCCGCCGCGAACAGCGACGCCGGTCCAGGACCACTACTGAGCAACGCCGAATGCACCTCAGGCGGCGAGGCGATCCAGACCGGCCCCATGGGGGAGCTCATATTCAGCCGCCCGCGATCCCGTACGTCGCAGCGGCCGCCGCGTCACCGGCGAGGTAACTGGCGCCGGCCGTG
>NZ_JCALCN010000048.1:0-19206 GCF_059812345.1 Mycobacterium sp. NGS59 | reverse complement strand
ACAGTGTGGTCGGGCGTGGGGTAAGGGGTCGGTGCATGGGTTTGATTTGACGTTTTGCGCCCCGAAGTCGGTGTCGTTGTTGCGGGCGTTGCACCCCAATGAGGTGACGCAGAAGGCGGTGGTGGTCGCCCACACCGCGGCCCTGGGCGAGGCGTTGGAGTACCTGGCCGAGCATGCCGGCTACACCCGGGTGCACAACTCAGATACGGGGCAAAAAGATTTGGTGCGGCTGCCCGGAATCGTGGCGGTGGCGTATCAGCATGAGACGTCGCGGGCGGGGGATCCGCATCTGCATACCCATGTGATCGTGCCCAACCGCCAGGCCCGCGCGGACGGAAAACTGGTGTCACTCGATGGGACGTCGTTGTTTCACGAGGCGCGGGCGGCGGGGGTGATTTATCAGGCCACGCTGCGCCGGGAGTTGCACCGCGCGATCGGGGTGGAATGGTCCCCGATCGACCCCGCAACCGGGATGGCCGAGGTCGCCGCGATCGACCCGGGAAGTATTACGGCGTGGTCGCAGCGCGCTAGTGCGTTGCGGGCGTGGGCGGCCAAGAATCTGGTCGTGGTTGACCCAGCGGTGGGGCCGAGCGCGGCGCAGTTGGCGGCCGCGCAGAAAGCGACCCGCCCGGGTAAACCTGAGCAGCTGGCGTGGGCGGAATTGCGCCGGTTGTGGCGCGAGGATCCGCGCGGTTGGACGATTGATCGCGCCGCGCATCAGGCAGCGAGTCAGGCCCGTGTGGCGGCGGCGGGGCGCGGGGTGTGGTCGCGCGCCCGGCTGGTCGAGGCGGCCGAAGCGCGGGGCAAGGCGGTGCTGACGCGCGCGGATTTGGTGGAGCTGCTCGGCGCGCAACTGCCGGTCGATGTCGACGGTGATGCGCGCTCGCCGCGGCAGCTGATCGAGGCCTCGGTCGAGCAGTTGGGGATGCGGATTTCGGGGCCGCGGGCGGCGCATCAGCGGGAAGGATCGGCGCGGTTCACCCTGGACAAGATCTTGGCTACCGAGGCCCGGCTGCTCGAGTTGGTTGATGCCTGCGATGAGCGCGCGGAGCTCTACGGGTTGCGGGATCTAGATGTGGTCGGGCTGTCGTCGGATCAAGCCCGCGCGGTGGAGAACATTGCCTGGTTGCCGTGGCTGGTCTGCCCGCTCTCGGCGCCGGCGGGGGCCGGGAAAACCACCTCCATGCGGGCGCTGCGGATCGGGGCCCGCCACTCCGGGAAACGGGTGCTGGTGATCGCCCCGACCGGCAAAGCCGTCGACGTCGCGGTCCGCGAAGGCGCCGGCGATACCGGGATGACCGTCGCCGCCGCGCTAAAGGCGTTACGTGACGAAACGCTGCGGCTGGATCAGCACACCCTGGTGATCCTCGATGAGGCCGCGATGGTCGGCACCACCGAACTACGGGCGCTGCTCACCGCGACCACTACGGCCGGCGCCAAGACGGTGTTGGTCGGCGATGCCCACCAACTCAGCCCTGTCAAAGCGCCCGGGGGGATGTTCGACCAACTCTGTGCGGATCTGCCCTGGACCCAAACCCTCTCTGAGGTGTGGCGGATGAGCGATCCGGCCGAGCGTGCCGCCTCGCTGGCGTTGCGGGAGGGCGGGCCCGCCCCGCTACGGCGCGCGGTGAACTGGTACGCCGGCCATAGCCGGCTGCACTGTGGGGACCCGATCGCCATGGCCACCGACGCCCTTGAGGCGTACCGCGCCGACGTCGCCGCCGGTCGGGATGCGCTGTTGGTGTGTGACACCACCGAGATCGCCGACGCGCTCAACCGGCGACTGCACGATGACCGTCTCGGCGCCCGCGACCCGCACGCCCAAGCCGCCCCCACCGTGACTGCGGCGCGCGGGCACCAGCTCGCGGTGGGGGATCTGATCCTGACCCGCCGCAACACCGGCGACATCACGGTGTTGGCCGCCGCGGATAACACCCGATGCGGGGATGCCCCGGTACGCAACGGGCAACGCTGGCAGGTCCTGGCCGTCGATCCCGCCGGTGACCGCATCGCCGCCCGCCGGCTCAGCGACGGCGCCCGCGCCGCTTTCTCCGGGGAGTATTTGCACCAGCAGGTGACCCATGGGTATGCGGTCACCGTGCATTCGGCGCAAGGGGTCACCGCCGACACCACCCACGCGGTAATGGGAGAGCGCACCAGCCGGGCGTTGCTGTATGTGGCGATGACCCGCGGCCGGGAGTCCAACACCGCCTACCTCTACGAACGCCACGCCACCGAGACCGCCCACGAACACCGCGACCAACTGGGAGTGCATGTGCTGCGCCGCGGCACCACCGCCGACGCCGTCCAGCTCGTGCGCGCGGTGATCGCCCACCGCGACACCCCAGCCCCCAGCGCCCACCACATCGCCGCCACCGCCGACCCCCGCCAGCTGCCTGATGTCGTGCGCGGACTGCTGATTAGCCGCGACCGTGCCCGCCAGGCCCGCCAGCGCGCCTACCGCGCCTGGCACAACCAACGCCTCGACATCATCCTCGACCAACGCCGCTGGGCCCAACAGCACCTACACCGCACCCGCGCGCACCAACGCGACCGAAGCTACGGGCTGGAACTGTAGCGGGATCGGCTGCGGTGATCGTGCCTAGCTAAAAAGAGAGTTTCCGGGAAGTAATGGGTGGGCTTTCTGGCGGAATGCGCCTAGAGCGGGGCGAACCCGGCGCGCGTCGGATCGTTGTTGGTGACGGCGTGGGCCGATCGGCCCAGCTAGGAGCCCTTTCTTTAGTACGCTAGTGCCAGATAGTGGGGGATGTCGCACCAGATGGGTGTGGCACACGCGGTAAGGGGACGGCGGATGGCTGCGGCAGCAACCTCATACTCGGCACTGTTGGAGGGGTGTGTGCCCCGCTGCACCGCGGACCCGGAGCGCTGGACCACTACCCAGCCCGACACCCAAGCCGTCGCGCTGTGTGTGGCCTGCCCGCGCCGGGGATGGTGCGCCCAGCAGGCCTATCAGGCCACCAACGTGCAGGGGCTGTGGGCCGGGGTGATAATACCCGAATCCGGGCAGCGCGCCCGCGACTTCGCGCTGCGCCGCCTGCGGGTGCTGGCCGAACGTGGTGGCTATCAGGTTGCCCCGCGCCGACGCGGCCGCCCCCGCGGCTCCCGGAACTGATCTTTGTGGAGTTGCGTTTTAAGCGCACCTACGCCGAGAGCGGTTGCCGCGCAACGAGCCAAAGGTCAGAGGCGGGTCATTCCGTCGTGGTCATGGGAGCAGAAAACGCGAGGTTCATCGCGCTCGGCGCCGTAGATGACATAGCGCGCCGGTAGCTGCGGGCGAGCTTATGAGTGCTGTAAGCGGTTAAGAAGTTGCTTTGCGCTACGGTCCGTCGACCGTCTGAGTGTGGTCACCTGACTTGGCCCCACTTTGGCCGTTGTTCTTCACGAATGTTGGCCCCACCGGGGTGGTGATCACGGCTGGCCGGGTGGGGCGGTGTGTCGTCACCAATGTTGGCCCCACCCTCGTTCAGATCGTTCCTGTCGCCCGTCGTTCCTGGCGGTCGCGGTCAGGGAGGGTCGGTCAGGATGCGGTCACGCGTGGAGTTGTTCGAGAAGATCAGGAGAGATCGGCGGGTTGAGGGCCTGTCGATCCGCGAGTTGGCAGACCGGCACGGCACGCATCGCCGGACAGTGCGCCAAGCCCTCGATGACGCGGTACCGCCGCCGCGCAAGGCCTATCCGGCGCGTCCGCGTCCGGCGATCGATCCGTGGGTGACGGTGATCGACGCCTGGCTGCGCGCCGATCAGGAGGCGCCGCGCAAGCAGCGTCATACCGCGCGGCGGATCTGGCAGCGTCTGGTCGCTGAGCACGGGGCGGCGTGCTCGGAGGTGACGGTGTCGCGCTACGTCGCGCTGCGCCGAGGGCAGCTCGGACTGGTCGAGAATGAGGTGTCGGTGCCGCAGACCCACGAGGCCGGTGCCGAAGCCGAGGTCGACTTCGGTGAGTTCTTCGCCACCATCGCCGGGCTGGTGGTGAAGTGCTGGATGTTCGTGATGCGATTGTCGCACTCGGGCAAGGCCTTTCACGTCGCGTTTGCCACCCAGGCCCAGGAGGCGTTCCTGGAGGGTCACGTGCTGGCCTTCGAGCATTTCGGTGGCGTGCCGGGGCGGATCCGCTACGACAACCTCAAACCCGCCGTGGTGCGGGTGCTCAAGGGCCGCGACCGGGCCGAGTCCGAACGGTTCATCGCCCTGCGCAGCCACTACGGGTTCGATTCGTTTTTCTGCCGTCCGGGCCTGGAGGGCGCCCATGAGAAGGGTGGGGTGGAGGGTGAGATCGGACGTTTCCGGCGCCGCCACCTCGTCCCGGTCCCGGCGGTGGCCTCACTGGCCGAACTCAACGCCCTGATCGCCGCGGCCGACTGTCTTGACGACGACCGGGTGATCACCGGGCGTCCGATCACCGTCGGTGCGGCGTTCGCCGCCGAGCATGACTCGTTGATGGGGCTGCCGGCCGAGGCGTTCGACTGCGCCCGTCTGCTGACCGCCCGTATCAATAATCGTGCCAGAGTGTCTGTGCGGCAGTGCTTTTACTCCGTGCCGGCACGTTACGCCGGGCGACGGCTGCCGGTCCGTTTGAGTGCTCGGGGTGTCGAGGTCTACGACGGGCCGCGGATCGTGGCGCGTCACGACCGGGCGGTCGGACGCTACGTCGAGGTGTTGTGCCTGGATCACTACCTGGAGGTGCTGGCGACCAAGCCTGGTGCGCTGCCCGGAGCGACCGCGCTGGCGCAGGCCAAGGCGCGCGGGGTGTTCACCGCCAGCCACCAGGCCTACTGGGACGCTGCTCGCACCGCGCGCGGTGACGCCGCCGGAACCCGCGCCCTGATCATCGTCTTGTTGGCGCACCGCACGATGGCCGCCGCGGCGTTGATCGCCGCGATGGACCGGGCCGTGGCCTCGGGGTGCCTGGACCCCGAGGCGGTGCTCATCGATGCTCGCCGCGATACGACGGCGATCGCGCCGGTGGTCCCGATCGGTGCGCTGGCCCGCTACGACCGTCCCGCTCCGTCGTTGACCGATTACGACGACCTGCTGACCGGAAGCGAATCATGACCACGACAACCACCACCGGCAACGGAGCCACCGATGCCGCCGCTCAGGCCTCGATCGGGGCTGCGGCCCGTGAGTTGCACCTGCCGACGGTGCGCACCGAGGCCGCTCGGTTGGCCGAGATCGCCGCACGGCAGCACCATACCCATCTTCGCTATCTGGCCGAAGTCCTGGCCGCAGAGGTCGACGACCGTACCGAACGACGACGAGCTCGCCGTGTCAACGAGGCCAAGTTCCCCAGAGTGAAACGGTTGGCGGAGTTCAACATCGACGCCGTCCCCGGTATCGCACCCGCAACGCTGGGGCAGCTCGCCGCCGGGCACTACATGGACGCCGGCGAGCCCGTCGTGCTGCTCGGCGACTCCGGCACCGGCAAAACCCACCTGCTCATCGGGCTTGGCCTCGCGGCTTGCGAACAGGGACGCCGAGTCCGCTACGTCACCACCGCCCAGCTGGTCAACGAACTCGTCGAAGCCGCCGACGAACGTGTCCTTTCCCGCGTCGTGGCCCGCTACGGACGCTTGGATCTGCTTTGCCTCGATGAACTCGGATACGTCCAAATCGACTCCCGCGGAGCGGAATTGCTGTTTCAGATCATCACCGAACGCGAAGAACGCGCCTCGGTGGCGATCGCGACCAACCTCCCGTTCAGTGAGTGGGGCACCGTGTTCCCCGACCCTCGCCTGGTCGCCGCCATCGTCGACCGCATCACCTTTAACGCCCACATCATCGAGACCGGGACCAACTCCTACCGACTCCGCACCAGCAAGACGACAAACCGCAACAAACGCGGCACCTGACACACGGTGGGGCCAAAATTCACGACGGCAGTGGGGCCAGATCACTTGACGAAACGCAACCGTCAATCGCCTGCGCGGTTTTCCGACGTCCCGGTAGGGTGCGTGGACTATGACGCACGCCACCCCACCAGGTTGGTACCCGGATCCTTCCGGCGTGCCTGGCACCCGTTATTGGGACGGCAGTCAGTGGACTGCGACTGCTCCGCTGCCGACTGTGCTCAAGGCCAAGCGGCCGGTATGGCCGTGGATCTTGCTGGCGGTGGTGGTGCTGTTTTTCGGCGGGTGTACGGCGCTGGTCGCGGTCGTAGGGAGCGCCGGCAGCGACAAAACCACCACTAGTACGGGTAGCAGCGGCGGTGCCCCGCCGAGTAGAGCCGACACCACACCGGGGGTGGGACAAGAAGTGCGTGACGGCAAGTTCGCGTTCACCGTGACCAACGTTCGCACCTCGACCCGGGAAGGCACTTCCAAGCCGCGGGGGGAGTTTGTCATTATCACGATGACTGTGCGGAATATCGGCAACGAACCGCAGTCGTTTTTCGTGCAAAACCAGAAGTTGATCGATAGCGGGGGAAAGGAATACGCGGCTGATTCCTCAACCGCCTTGTCGATCAACGACGACACCTCGATGATTCTTGACATGAATCCGGGGTTCACGATCACGACTCAAGTGCCTTTTGACGTCCCACCTGGTACCACATATTCCACCGTGGAGCTTCATGATTCGGCGTTTAGCGGGGGCGCCAAGGTCAAGCTTCAGTAGGGCGCGCCAGGCAATCAGCGGCCTACGAACTTATCGTCGAAGGCCAGTCGTACCGACAACGCCAAAAGCCAAAGCCGGGCCCCTCCGACTGCGTCGGATTGTCCGGCAACGACTCCATAAGTCACCATCACATGGCCCATAGCCGGAAGACCAACTGGTCCCATGCTCAACCTAGAGATCACCTTGTAAGAGTGGTCTGGTCGTAGGAATCGGTTCCACCCCAATCAGATTCGCGGTTCGCTGGGACTTCGTTGAGTGCAGCGTCACCAACTTCTGGTGGTCCGGTGGCCTATGAGTACTCGATGAGCGCCCCGTCTGGGGTTGCTTTTCGCCAGCCCGGCACGGCATGTTTGCAATAGGTGCGCCGGAAAGTCTGGTCGGCAGCTTGGCCCGGAGCGGGCCGAGTGTGTTTCGGCTGGAAGGTTGATCCGTGTCAAGCAGACGGAGCAGCGTGTCGGACGCCCCACAAGCGCACGAGGTCGGCCTCCTGACCTACACCGGCCGATTGGGCGGCGGTCTTTGGGCGGACGTGCAGCGAAAGCTGCCTTTCTACACGAGCGACTTCAAGGACGGGCTGCATTCGAAAGCCGTAGCATCTGTCAGTTTTCTTTTTTTCGCCTGCCTTGCGAATGCTATTGCCTTCGGTGGCCTCACCAGTGTCATGACCGACGGTGAGATCGGCATCGTGGAAATGATTGTGGCAACCGCCTTCGGCGGAATCCTGTTCGCGCTCCTGTCCGCTCAACCCCTGACAATTTTGGGCGGCACCGGCCCCATCGTCATCTTCACCGGCCTGCTGTACACGATGTGCCGGCGTTTCGATCTTCCCTTTTTACCGGTCTACGCCTGGGTAGGAGTTTGGTCGGGCGTTCTCATGCTCGTCCTCGCGGTCACCGATGCCAGCACGCTGATGAGGTTCTTCACCCGCTTCGTCGACGAGATCTTCGCCGTCCTCATCGCCGTCATTTTCATCGTCGAAGCGGCGCGCTCCGTGGTGTCGCCCTTCACCGCGTCATCGCGCAACGACGCGACCGCCCTGATGACCGTGGTGCTGGCACTGGGGACATTTCTGTTGGCCCGCAACTTCAAGACTTTCCTGCAGACCAGGTATATCCAGCGCAGGTTCCGTGAATTCGTGGCAGATTTCGGACCCACCATCGCCATCGCGCTGATGACGATCTTCGCTTTGGCGTTGCCGGAGGTCAAGGTGGCGGACGTGGCCATTCCCGACCATTTTGGCACCACTACCGGCCGGCCCTGGCTCGTCGACATGTTCTCGGTGCCCGTCTGGCTGATCCTCGCTTGCCTCGGGCCGGCAATCCTCGTCACGGTTCTGCTATTTCTCGATCAGAACATTACGACTCGTCTGGTCAACAGCCCGTCGCATGCCCTCCGAAAAGGTGGGGGCTATCACCTGGACCTGGCTGTCGTCGCCGTCATCACGGCGGTGTGCTCGGTGTTCGGTTTGCCCTGGATCGTGGCGGCCACGGTCCATTCCCTCAACCACGTCAAGAGTCTGGCGACCACCAAACGACCCGTCGAGACGTATGTGTCGCAGGGATTTGGCGCAAACCAGTCTGAAGACGACGACTCCGGTGCGGAGCGAATTCTAGCTGTCCGAGAAAATCGAGTCTCCCCGCTCGCGATTCATTTGCTGATCGCTGCCTCAATTTTCATGTTGCCGGTGATCAAGAAAGTTCCGATCGAGGTACTTTTCGGCCTGTTCCTGTTCATGGGTTTCGCCACCCTCAACGGGACGGACTTCTATGCGCGGTTGAAATTGTGGTTGACGGACCGCAATCTGTACCCCAACACCCATTACGTTCGTCATGTTCCCTGGAAAGTCATCCACGTCTTCACCTTGGTGCAGGTTCTTTGTCTGGTGGTGTTGTGGATCCTCAAGAGCAGCCCGGTGGGGATCTTGTTCCCCTTATTCATCGCGATGCTGGTGCCGTTGCGACTTCTGCTCAACAGGTGGTTCCAGGCAGAGCATCTGGCCTTGCTCGACGCCGATGAGCAGGCCGACGACGAGAGCATGGGGGACTTCCGGCCCTAAGCTTCGAGGTGATGCAAAACGTCCTGATGCTGCAGTCCAAAAGACTGAGCCGACGTAGGATTGGTATTACACGTGTTGGGCTTGAAGACGGGATACACGCCCGACTTCAGCGGCCTACTGGGCTTTCCGCCGCCATCACAGCGTGCACACCGAACGGGCCGTGGCTATGAGCACCAATCTCGACGTCGTTTGTTCGTGAATGGTGGCGTCGGTGCGAAACGTGGGTGATTGATTGTTCGTGAATGTTGGAGTCAGGCCCAAGGGAGTGACGTGACATCGCCGTTGGTGATTGGGCCGGCGAGCTCGGGTCGGCCGGGTGCTCAATGTCCGGCTCGGGATGTGGACTTACCGCGTCCCGGCGGTCTCGATGATGTCGGCGCCGGTGGCCGCACCGCCGGCTTGGTCGATGGCGTTCTTCATGGCGTCGAGGTTGGCACGGATGTTTGGGTCGGCGACGACGCGCTCGGCCACATCCCGAAGTTGATGGGCCGTGGCCGAGGGGACGCGCACCCCGAGGCCGAGTTGGTCGATGCGGCCGGCGTTGACGGCCTGTTCGCGGACTTGAGGAACGGCGATGGTGGGCACCTGGTGGTAGAGCGCTTCCATGACCGAGCCCATCCCGGCGTGGGTGATGAACGCCGCCGCGTGGCGTAGAACCGCGAGTTGGGGTGCCCGGCGGTGGATTTCGATGTTGGGTGGCAGCATGCCCAGTGCGGCGGGATCAAGATGATCACCGATGGCCATCACGACGTGAAACATGCTGTCGGCGAACATGTCTGCGCACGAGGTGAAGAAGTCTGGTTGGTTGTTGAACGCGGTTCCCAAAGACACCAAGAGCAGCGGTGCGTTACCTGGCGGGGGTTGCCAGTGCGGTATCTGGCGGGCGCGCTGCGGTACTGATGGGCCGATGAAGTGACAGCTGTCGTTGAAGGTGTCTGCGGCGATCTGAAACTCCCGTGGCACGAACACGAGCGACGGTGACGCAGGCGTGCTGCCGGTGTCGTGCCCGTTGGGGACGGGCTGGCTGTAGGAGGTGAACCAGTCGGTGAGTTCCCCGAAGTAGCGCCCCATGCCCGGATGGTTCGGGGTGAATCCGTCGATCAGCTCGGCCGGGGTGAACACGGTGTTGGTCGCCAAGGTCGGGACCAGCGAGACCATCGGCACCTCGAAGATGCCGGTGAGCAGTGGTCCGAGGGGAACACTGTCCGTGCACACCACGTCGGGAGGGTCGGCGGCGAGCACGTCGAGCAGGTGCGGGGTGAGGGTTCGAGCCGCAGCCAGGAACGCGCGTAGGTCGGCGCTGAGGGTCTCGGCGGTGAAGCCGGTGGCGGCCAGGGTGCTGGTGTTGGGTTCCCAGCCCAGATCAACGACCGCCGCTCCAGCCAGGTGCAGTTCGGATGCCAGCGATCTGCCGCTGATGTAGGTGACGCGATGCCCGTGGTCGGTGAGTTCCTCAACCAGTGGCAGCGTCGGATACACATGCCCGGGTGCCGGCGGGGTGGTGAACAGAACATGCATCGCAGCGCATCCATTTCCGATAGATTTACCTAGACACGTCTAGTTACATTACACAGCTAAGGATGATGCAATGACCGGTGCGAGCGCCACCCGGACCGATTTGGCGGGCCTGGTCGGTCAGGTCGTCCGGCTAGCAGGCCCCATCAACGCGCTGATGGCCCGCGAACTTATGTTGCCGCTCAACGATTTAGCGGCATTGCATCACCTGGTGGGGCTGCCACCAGCGGGGCCGGCGGAGTTGGGCCGGCGGCTGGGAATGTCCTCGGCGTCGGCCACGGTGCTGGCGGATCGGCTCGAACGCGCCGGTTACATCCGCCGCCGCCGGGACCCTTCGGATCGCCGCAGAGTCGTTCTGGAGGTCACCGAGGCCACCGCTGCCCGTTCGCAGGCCGCGATCGGCCCGCTCGTGGAGGCGCTCACCACGATCAGCGACAGCCTGGATGAGTCCGCCCAGCAGGCGGTCGGCACCTACCTGACCCGGGTGATCACCGCGATGGCCAATTTCGCCGGCGCTGATGTCTCGGAACGCCCGAGTTGAGTTGTACGCGGCGATCCGCCGCGACGCCCGCGCGGGCGTATCCGGTCGCGAGATTCAGCGCAAACATGGTGTCGGGTGGCGCACGGTGCAGGCGGCGGTAGCGTCGGCGTGGCCGCCGCAGCGCGCCGCCTACCCGACCCGGGTGTCGAAACTCGACGCGTTCAAACCCGTCATCGACGACATCCTGCGCGCCGACCTCGACGCACCGCGCAAGCAACGTCACACCGTCACAAGGATTTTCGACCGGCTGCGCACCGAGCACGGCATGGACGACGTGTCCTACCCGGTGGTGCGGGCCTACGTGGCCACACGACGGCCAGAGATCAGCATCGAATGCGGCCGCGGCGTGCCCGGGGTATTCGTCCCGCAGACGCACCTGCCCGGCCGGGAAGCCGAAGTGGATTTCGGCGAAATCGGTGTCCGCCTGCGCGGCCAACTCGTCACCTGCCACCTGTTCTCATTGCGAATGTCCTACTCGGGCAAGGCTGTTCACCGAGCGTCGGCAACCGGCGGGCAGGAAGCCTTCTTCGAGGGCCACGTGCACGCCTTCCAGGTACTCGGTGGGGTACCCGCCGGCAAGGTTCGCTACGACAATCTCAAAGCCGCTGTGGCCCAAGTGATCGGGTTCTCCCGCCAACGCGTCGAAACCGACCGCTGGGTGGCGTTTCGCTCACACTTTGACCTCGACGCGTTCTACTGCCAGCCAGGAATCACCGGGGCTCACGAAAAAGGCGGTGTGGAAGGCGACATCGGATGGTTCCGGCGCAATCACCTCGTGCCCGTACCCGAGGTCGCATCGCTGCGCGAACTCAACGAACTCATCGACGACTACGACCGCGACGACGATCACCGCCGGATCGGGCACCGCGCCCACACCGTCGCCGAATCCTTCAGCGCGGAACGCCAACTCCTCAAACCCCTACCCGTCGAGCCGTTCGAGACCGGGCTGTGGCTGACACCGCGGGTGGACCGCTACGCCCAGATCACCGTGCGCACCAATAGGTACTCCGTGCCTTCTCGGCTCATCGGACGCCAAGTCCGCGTACTGCTCAACGCCTCCGACCTGACCGTCTACGACGGCCGGACCCTCGTGGCCACCCACGAACGAATGCTGACCAAGGGTGGCGCCTGCCTGGACCTGGACCACTACCTGGAGGCCTTCATCCGCAAACCCGGTGCTTTCCCCGGGGCGACCGCGCTGGAGCAGGCCCGCGCCGCGGGCATCTTCACCACCGCCCACGACGCGTGGTGGGCAGCTGCCTGCAAGGCCCACGGTGACACCGAAGGAACCCGCGCACTCATCGAAGTCCTTCTGCTGCACCGCCATACCGACCACCGCCACGTCGTGGCCGGCATCACCGCAGCACTACACGCCGGGGCACTGACCGCCGACGCCGTCGCCCTGGAATCCCGTAAGGCCGCTGACGCCGCCCAAGGCGTCACTGCGAGCATCGAGCCGTCGCCCCCTGACGTGATGTCGGTGGCGTCGCTGACCCAGCGCCGCTTGACCCATCTGCCGGTCGACACGCGGCCGCCGCCGTCAGTGACCGCCTATGACCAGCTTCTCCGGCACAACAACCCGTAGAACATCAAACGAAAGGCCTCACCGAGATGAGTACACCAGCTCGCCGCGGACTGACCGAACAAGCCGCCGACGCCGCTATCGACCAGGCCTGCCGCATGCTCCGGCTGCCCACCATCCGGCAGCATTTCCCAGAGACCGCCGACACCGCCGCCCGCCAACAACAGTCCTACCGCGCCTTCCTAGCTGAGCTGCTGCTCGCCGAATGCGATGACCGCGCCCGCCGGCGCTCCGAACGCCGTATCCGGGCTGCGGCGTTCCCGCGTGAAAAGTCGCTTCGCACTTTCGATTACGCTGCCAACCCGAATGTTGACCCCGCCGTCATCAACACCCTGGCCACCTGCGACTGGGTTCGCAAAGGCCAGCCCCTCTGCCTCATCGGTGACTCCGGCACCGGCAAGAGTCATCTGCTCATCGCCTTGGGGACCGAGGCCGCCATGGCTGGCTTCCGGGTCAAATACACCCTGGCCGCCAAGCTCGTTAACGAACTCGTCGAAGCCGCCGACGAAATGACGCTGACCAAGACGATCGCCCGCTATGGCCGGGTTGACTTGCTCTGCATTGACGAACTTGGCTATATGGCCCTGGACAAGCGAGGCGCAGAGCTGCTCTTCCAGGTGCTCACCGAACGCGAGGAAAAGGCCTCCGTGGGCATCGCGAGCAACGAGGCGTTCAGCGGCTGGACAAAGACCTTTACCGACCCGCGACTGTGCGCCGCCATCGTCGATCGCCTCACCTTCGGCGGCAACATCCTCGAAACCGGCACCGACTCCTACCGCCTCGCCCACACCCTGCGCAACCGCGACAACACCGACAAGTGACGTCAACATTCACGAACACACCGATGCCGCAGACGACCGCAGTGACGTCAGAATTCGCGAACAACCGACGTCAAGATTGACGACCAAAGCCAGGGCCGACACGTTATTCAAACGCCTACGCGGGGCACGCCTGGACGGCACCTACGAAGACGAGATGCGAAAACTGCACCGCGTCGAGCTGCTGATCATTGATGATCTGGCGCTCCACCGCCTGGAAACCACCAAAACCAGCGACTTCTACGAGCCCATCACCCTGGCAGGCGACACATTGCCAGGCAGATGATTTTCGCTGGGCATGACGAGGCTACGGTAGACGCTGGATCGGAAGATGCCGGGGGTGCGGGCGATCTGGGCGCGAGGAGTGCCCGCCTGGTCGAAAGCCTGAACCGCGACGGGAGGTGTCAGCGGTGTCGATATCCAGGTTGTCTCGTTTCTAAAGCAACGAGAGTGATGAGATCCTGTCTCGATCGGCCGCAGCGCGTCTCATCCACAGTGAACGCTGTTGACGCCGTTGTTCGGAGTGCGCTATAAGCTGCTGGCTCCGAGTGACAACTTCCTGTGCTCGCAGAACGATTGCCTGACAGTCCAGGCACAGCCGGGCCGCTTCAGCGCACAGGTCATCGAGAACTGTCGGTGGCGTGCCGTCTAATAGTCGCGGATGCACGCCAATACAGCACGGCGTCTTCACAGATGACCTCTTACCTGTGATTTTCAGAGGTAAGTGGCGGTGAATCTTCAGCGGTAAATGGCGTCACATAGTCGCGATGACCCGCGTGCGGTTAAGCGTTTAGGCGATCTTCGTATGGGGCGTCGGGCGGAATCTGTAGGACCTCGATCATCTCGGATGTGCGGAGCTGGTCGATAAGTTCACGTGTACCGCCGATGATGGTGGAGTCGTAGTCGACTTCGGTTGCCACGCACCAGGTGTGGTCGGCGGGCCAGAAGAAGCTTGGCGATTGGGGGATGAAAAAGTCCTCGTTGACCCAGTGTCCGATCCGTACGGCGGCGTCGATGTGGCCTTTAAACAGGTGGTATCTGCGGCCGGGTAGTGAAAAGGTGGGTCCGCTTGTGGCGAGTCGCCATTGAGCCGGTGCCGGCTGGGGCGGTTGGATGTCCGGGATCACACCGTCGGGAGCGTAGTAGGCGGTGATCGTCGACGCCGGACTGTCATGGTCGTGGAGCCAGCCCCAGCCTTCCCAGACCGCGAAACAGCACGCCTGTGCTGTCGTGGTGTGCCTGGCGAGGATGGCGCAGAGCGCCTTGAGTGCCCAGCCGTTCAGGTCTCCCCGCATGGGGTCGCCCGGTCGGCCGCGTCCCGAGGATGCTGAGGACTTGATCTTCTCCCACCAGGCCGATGGATGGAGAATGCGGCTGTTGGCGCGGGCCACCGTCGCCCAGGTCAGTGGTCCGGGGTGATCGTCGAGGGGATGCAGTAGCCGGGCGTAGGCCCCAAAGCCGGCACCGACCATGCCGGTCGGCCAGTGCTGGTGATCCCATAGGTCTACCCGGTCGATCAGCCACTGAGCCGGCTCGGCCGAGCCGGCAGGTCGAGGAGGTTGATGATCCACCCTGCCACGATCCCTTACACCGCCCCGTTACGCAGCATCGGCGTGTTTCGTTAACGATCGTTCGCGCGACAGTCCGCCAGGCTGAACATTTCCGCAGGATAGGCCTGTAACGCTTGCCGTGTCCGCGCCAACGTCAACTTGTCGGGGGTTGGCGATACCGTCCGGCCATGCGGATCGGCTACGCGCGGGTCTCCACCCGCGACCAGCACCCCGAGGCCCAACGCGATGCGCTCACCGCGGCGGGCTGTGACCAGATTTTCCTCGACAAGGTGTCGGGCAAGCTGGCCCGCCGGCCGGAGCTCGACAAAGCTCTGCTGTCGGCCAACCGTGTCGGCGATCAGCTGGTGGTGACCAAACTGGACCGGCTGGGCCGATCGCTGGAGCATCTCATCGAGTTGTCCAAGCGCCTGCAGGGCGCCGGCGTGGATTTGGTGGTACTCGACCAAGGCATCGACACTTCAACGGCCATTGGCCGCATGTTCTTCCAAATCCTCGGCGCTGTAGCGGAATTCGAGCACGCTTTGATGTCGGAGCGCACCATGGACGGTTTGGCGGCCGCGCGGGCCCGCGGCCGCACCGGTGGGCAAAAACCCAAACTGGGTCCCCGTCAGGTGAAGCTGGCCCAGCAGATGTACGACGAGAAAGACGAACACGGCAAGCGTCGCTACACCGTCGAGCAGATCGCCGCCGAGTTCGGAGTCACCCGACCCACCATTTATCGGCATCTGGGCAAGGCCCTTAACAACGGCTCGGCCGCATCATGACCCCCCCCGCAAGAGCCGGTCAGGACACCGGACGAAGCGGATACCGCATTGACCATGGCCCAACGCGAACAGGCGATGGCCCGCTACGCGGTGCTGCGCCCACACCTGGACGACGGGATATCGCTGGCCGAAGCCGCGCGTCAGGGTGAGGTGGCGCTGCGCACCGCGCAGCGCTGGCTGGCCAGCTACCGCAAGTCAGGACTAGTGGGGCTGGTCCGTCCTGGACGCTCTGATTGCGGCCGCCGCGGGTTGCCCGATCAAATGGTCACGCTGATCGAGGGGCTGGCATTACGACGGCCTCCGATCAGTGCGGCAAATATTCACCGCCAGGTGACCCAGATTGCGCCGCAACATGACTGGCCGGTGCCGTCCTACAGCACGGTGTACGCGATCGTCGCGGGCCTCGATCCGGGCTTGCGGATGTTGGCCCACGAGGGCACCAAACGATACGAGGAGACCTTCGATTTGGTGTATCGGCGTCAAGCGAGCGGGCCGAACGAGCTATGGCAGGCCGACCACACTGAACTGGACCTATGGGTGATCACGCCGTCGGCAAAGCCGGCTCGCCCCTGGTTGACTGTCATCGAAGACGACCACTCCCGCGCTGCAGCCGGCTACATGGTCAGCTTGGAGGCACCCTCCGCGATCAACACCGCTTTGGCGCTGCGGCAAGCGATTTGGCGCAAACCCGATCCCGGTTGGCCGGTGTGCGGCATCCCTGGCGTTTTCTACACCGACCACGGCAGCGACTTCACCTCCCGGCATATGGAGACCGTAGCGGCCGAACTGAAAATCCAACTGGTGTTCTCCCTGCCCGGCAAGCCACGCGGCCGGGGCAAAATCGAGCGGCTGTTCAACAGCGTCAACCAGATGTGCCTGTCGACGTTGCCCGGCTACGCGCCACGCGGAACCCCTGATCGAGCCGGACAGGCCCGGCTCACCCTGCCCGAATTGGACACCGCGATCGGGCGGTTCCTCAGCGACGGCTATCACCACCGGGTGCACAGCGAGACCCGCCAAACACCAGCACAGCGCTGGTCGGGCGGCGGGTTCTTGCCCAGGATGCCCGACTCGTTGGAGCAACTCGACCTGCTGCTGCTCACCGTGGCCCAGCCCCGCAAGATCCACCCCGATGGAGTGCACTTCCAAGGACTGCGCTACCTAGACCCGGTGCTGGCCGCCTACGTCGGCGAACAGGTCACCATCCGCTACGACCCGCGCGACCTGGCAGAGATCCGCATCTTCCACGACGACAAGTTCGTCTGCCGGGCGATTTGCCCCGAGCTGGCCGGCACCACCGTCGCGCTCAAGGAAATAACCGCCGCCCGCAATGCCCGCCGCCGCGAACTACGCCAAGGCCTTCGTGATCGCGCCAAGGTTGTCGACCAGCTCATCGCCGTTCATCAGCCCGACTGCAACTACCCGCTGCCTGGGATGGCCGTAGCGGCTAGTGGGCCAGCCGACCTCGACCAGGATTCGGCGCCCAAACATGCGCTCAAGCTTTACCGAGAGGACTGACCACGTCATGGCCGACATCCAGGACCAGGACACCCAACACACCGCTGCCCCCTCATCCGAGCAGTCAACTACCACAACGAAATTCGTTGTCACCAAGCAGCATCGCCGCTTCGTTGAATTCTGCGATGCCGTGCGCCGCGACCGCTACATCGGCCTATGCCACGGCGCACCCGGTGTCGGCAAAACGCTGTCGGCTCGCCACTACAGCTCATGGGACACCGTCAGACCGATCGTCGAGCACTTCCGCTTCTACGAGACCGTCGCACCCGAACCTGCTCTCGCCGTGCGCACCGTCTTCTACACCCCCAAGGTGCACAACACACCCCTCATCGTCGAGAAAGAGGTCCGATACCTGCACACCCGGCTCAGCTGGGCCATTGAGACCACGCTGAACCCCGACCGCGGCTCCGAGCACCTCGTTGAACCTGACGGGGCGTATACCGAACTGGTCATCGTCGACGAAGCCGACCGGCTGAAAAACCCCGCCCTAGAAGCGCTACGCGACCACCACGACCGCACCGGCGCCGGCCTGATCCTCATCGGCATGCCCGGCATTGAACGCCGACTGGCCCGCTACCCGCAGCTCTACAGCCGCGTCGGATTCCTGCACCACTACCAACCCCTGTCCAGCGACGAACAAACCTTCGTACTGTCGCGTCAGTGGCCCGACCTCGGCCTCGACAACCCCGAAGACTTCACCACCCGCGAGGCCCGCGCCGCGATCATCCGCATCACCAGCGGCAATTTCAGGCTCACCACCCGGCTGATGGCGCAGATCCATCGCATCATGGACATCAACCAGCTCAACACGGTCACAAGCGAAGTCGTCGACGCCGCCCGCGAATCCCTCGTCATCGGGATCATGTAACGCCATCTATCGCTGAAGATTCACCGCCACTTACCTCTGAAGATCACAGGTGCGACCTGGCGCTATTCGACCGCAAGGTGGGCCGCGTACTGCTGTCTCGTTTCTCTAGAAACGAGAACAGCTCCTGGCGACACCGTGTCCCCCTGAACACCCTTGTCACACACGTAGTGTTGTGTGACACTGTTTATTGTTTGTCATACAAAATTACGTTAAGGAGGGCGATATGGCTGTCTTGAATATCCGAGTCGACGATCAGGTCCGCGCTGAACTCAAGGACATGGCTGACGCCGAGGGTGTCACCGTCAGCGAGTACGTCCGCGATCTACTCATGGCCGCGCTCGTCCCTGGCTATGAGTCCAAGGAGGACCACGGTGACCTGCCGGCGCCGGAGACGATGCGGATTGCTGACCGGCAGGTGCTTTCCCTGCTTCACCGCATCCTCGCGCGCGTGCTGCCCGAGGACAACGACGACGTGGACGGAGACCTCGGTTATCAGCTGGGGCGTGCGCGGGTGATCGAGGCGGGCTACACCGGGGAGTACTGGCGTGAAGTCGCCGGGTTCAGCCCCGAGCTGTCCAAGCGTGATTGTGGCCGTGTCCTGGACATCCTCGACATGTTCCGCATCATCACCTTCAGCATCCGGCGGCTGGAGAAGGACGGGACCGCAGTCGACGAGGACCTCAAGTACGAGCTGGAATTCCGGGGCTTCGACGGCAACGACGGCCTCGAAAACCACATGGCCCGCTACGTCGAGTTCCTCATGAGCGACGGCCGGTGGGCTGAACTGCACGAACAGTGGAAGAGCAACGACGAGGGGAACTCTCACTCCCTCATGCTCGACACCTACATGCGCATGGTTGCCGAACACCGCCGCATCAAGGCCAGCCGCGACCGCGGATTCCACCGAGAGGACTACCTGCTGTCCCTCGACGAGCTGCAGCAGATCGCAGACGCTCGCCACCCGTCGCGCCGCGGCTAGCCTTCGAGCGGGGCCTGGCTCCCCCGGTCTGGCGCAAAAGACACGAGACGGCTCCCGCCCGGCCCGCAAGCGGCCCGGTTGGGTCTGAAAATCCCGTGCCCCACTCAGGAGCGCGCGAGGCCGCCAAAAAGCTGTGCAGCAGAGTATTCGGCGTCGAACTACCGTTCACGGGCATGAGAAACCAGATCAGCACTCAGTGGGTGCTCATCGAAGCAATTCAGGCTGACGACGTCCTTTTCGACCAGGACTCACAGTCGAGCTGGCCGGTCCTCAGCTGCCAGCCACATCCGGCGCAGCACTGGCGTCGTCTGGTGTCGGGCGAGCCCGGGTCCGGTCGCTGCCTTAATGCCCCGATCGGTAC
>NZ_JCALCN010000047.1:0-22398 GCF_059812345.1 Mycobacterium sp. NGS59 | reverse complement strand
TTCTCGCACTTTTGCGCCGTGGACGCAGAGTCAACGGGCGGCGGGGGTCGGGAGTGCGTTGAGTCTGCGCTGAGGGTGCCGCCTTCTCGTACTTTGTGCCCTGAACGCAGAGTCAGCGGACGGCGGGGGTCGGGAGTGCGTTGAGTCTGCGCTGAGGGTGCGTCCTTCTCGCACTTTTGCGCCCTGGACGCAGAGTCAACGGACGGCGGGGTCGGGAGTGCGTTGAGTCTGCGCTGAGGGTGCGTCCTTCTCGCACTTTTGCGCCCTGAACGCAGAGTCAACGGACGGCGGGGTCGGGAGTGCGTTGAGTCTGCGCTGAGGACGCCGCCTTCTCGCACTTTTGCGCCCTGAACGCAGAGTCAACGCCAAAGCAGCTATGACAGCCGCTCGATCACCATCGCCATACCCTGCCCGCCCCCGACACACATGGTCTCCACACCGAATGTCTTGTCGTGGGTCTGCAGGTTGTTCAGCAGGGTAGCGGTGATGCGCGCACCCGTCATGCCGAACGGGTGGCCCAGCGCGATCGCCCCGCCCGAGACGTTCAGCTTGTCCTCGTCGATGCCCAGCTCGCGCGCCGAGCCCAGCACCTGCACTGCGAACGCCTCGTTGATCTCGAACAAATCGATGTCGTTCACCGACATGCCCGCCCGCCCCAGCGCCTGCTTCACCGCCTCGATCGGGCCCAGGCCCATGATCTCCGGGGACAGCCCGCTCACACCCGTGGCCACGATGCGCGCCAACGGCGTCAGGCCGAGTTCCTTGGCTTTGGTGTCGCTGGTGATCACGACCGCGGCGGCGCCGTCGTTCAACGGGCAGGCGTTGCCCGCGGTGACCGTGCCGTTGGGCCGGAACACCGGCTTGAGCTCGCTGATCTTCTCGTAGGTGGTACCCGCGCGGGGGCCGTCGTCGGTGCTGACGGTGCTGCCGTCGGGCAGGGTGACCGGGCTGATCTCACGCTCGAAGAAGCCGTTCTTGATCGCCTCCTCGGCGCGGTTCTGGCTGCGTACTCCCCAGTGATCCTGGTCTTCGCGGCTGATGCCGGTCAGCGCGGCCACGTTCTCGGCGGTCTGACCCATCGCGATGTAGATGTCGGGCACGTTCCCGTCGGCGCGGGGGTCGTGCCATTCGTCGGCACCCGCGGCAGCGGCGGCCGTGCGCTGCTGGCCCTCGTCGAACAGCGGGTTCTTGGTGTCCGGCCAGGAGTCGGCGCTGCCCTTGGCGAACCGGGACACCGTCTCCACACCGGCCGAAATGAACGCGTCGCCCTCGCCGGCCTTGATCGCGTGGAACGCCATGCGGGTGGTCTGCAGCGACGACGAGCAGTATCGGTTGACGGTGGTGCCCGGCAGGAAGTCGTAGCCGAGCTGCACGGCGACCACGCGCGCGACGTTGAAACCGGACTCACCGGCCGGCTGGCCGCAACCCAGGATCAGGTCGTCGATCTGGTGCGGGTTCAGTGCCGGCACCTTGTCGAGTGCGGCGCGCACCATCTGGGTGGCCAGATCGTCGGGCCGCATGCCGACCAACGAACCCTTCATGGCGCGGCCGATCGGTGAACGGGCAGTTGAGACGATGACGGCTTCGGGCATGACGGCTCCCTCGGAGAGTGGCGCAGATGGGAACGCCCACCCGGCCCGGCTAGGACGAGACGCAATAAATCTAGTCGCTACCCGTCGACCGTCTCCGCGACGGGTGCTGCCTGGCGCCGCCACAGCCGCGACAAAATCGTGCGTCGCTGCTCGCTGCTGCCGCCGGCCAGAGCGGTGGATCGAGAAGGCAACGGCGGCAACGCAATTCCGGCCTTCTCACTCAGAGCTTGATGCATGGCCAGCAGTAACTCCTCGGCCGCCAGTGCGTAGGTGGTGGCCGACGGGTGGTACCGGTCCGCGGAGAACATCAACTCGGGAGTGCCGCTGCGGAAACGCGGTGCCAACAGCAATGCCAGCGGCACCGGCACACCGCCGGCAGCCCGCACGGCGGCGGCTTGGGCGCGGGCCAACTGCGAACCGCGGGTATGCGCCAGGTGGCGCAACGGCTGCGGGATGGCGGTGATGACACCGAAATCCGGGCAGGTGCCCACCACCACCACGACGCCCCGGTTGCGCAGCTTGCGCACACACGAGCCCAGCCGCTGCGCCGACGGGCCGACCCCGTTGAGTGCGGTGATGTCGTTGGCGCCCAGCATGATCACCGCCGCGTCCGGCGGCGGACCGGCCACGAACATCGCGTCGACCTGTCCCACCAGACCTTTGGAGGTGGCACCGACGATCGCCTTGGTGCTCAACCGGATCCGCATGCCGGTCTGCTCGGCCAGCTTGCGCGCGATCAGCACGCCCGGCACGTGCTCGGCGCTGCTGCATCCGTAGCCGGTGGCGGTCGAGTCGCCGAACATCATCAGGTGCAGATCGAACGGCGTTCCCCGCCGCCAGCGCTGCACCGGCGCACCGCCGGGCGCGTAGACGCCGTCGGCGCGCGGCGGCATGTCGAAGGATTTCGGGATCACGGTTCGCACATGCGTCGCCTGACCCACCAGCAGGTTGCGTGCGCCCAGATAGGCCGTGCCCGTCGAGGCGAGTGCACCCGCAGTGGCCAGAGCGATCGTGGAACGCCGTGGCACGCGCATGCTCACGGATCTAGTTTAGAACTGTTGTGCTCATTTCGTGGGTAGCTGAAGAACAAACCGGTTACGGTGTGAAACAAATGCGATATCGAACTGAATAAACGGATGTCGAGTGGGTAATCGGCTGCCAAGCTAAGTTTGCGAGCTCGGCACCATCGAACTCGTCACATGCTGTATCGGACTACAACGGCGTAGGAAGTGTTGAGCATGACCGCTCCAAGTAAGGTCTCCGGTTCACCCAGAGTCACGATTCGCCCGCGCGACGCGCTGAAGGCCCGTAGACTCGAAGCCCGCAGGTTTGCCATCAGTGACGGCGCACCCGTCGAGGTGGTCGAGGCCGGCCCAAGTGTCGCTGCGCGGTTAGCCACGCTTGCGACGCGCGTCACGATACGACCCGTTCTGGCTGCCGGTAGCTACGTCCCGCACCTGCCTTGGCCCTGGGGTTTGATCGATCATGCGGCCCGCGTGCTGCTGCCCGCGACCAACTGTGTACGAGCCGAGGTGAAGCTGCCAAATGCTTGCGCGCAACTGGTTCGGGCATCCGGTGTGCTGCCCGCCGACGGTACCCGACGGGTCGTGCTGTACCTGCACGGCGGCGCGTTCCTGACCTGTGGAGCAAATTCCCACGGCCGACTGGTCGAGACACTGTCGAAGTTTGCTGACGCGCCCGTTCTCGTCGTCAACTACCGGCTGATGCCCAAGCATTCCATCGGGATGGCTCTCGACGACTGCTACGACGGCTACTACTGGTTGCGCGAGCTGGGATACGACCCGGAGCAGATCGTGCTGGCCGGCGACTCCGCCGGCGGCTACCTGGCGCTGTCCCTCGCGCAGCGGCTGCTGCGTGAAGGCGAGGAGCCCGCGGCGCTGGTGGCGATCTCGCCGTTGCTGCAGCTGGCAAAGGAAGACAAGCAGGCCCATCCGAATATCAAAACGGACGCAATGTTTCCGTCCAGGGCTTTTGACGCGCTTGGTCAATTAGTTGCTAGCTGTGCGGCGAAGAACAAGAAATTCGGTCGTCCCGAAGATATCTACGAACCGCTCGAGCACATCGAACCCGGCCTGCCGCGGACGTTGATCCACGTGTCCGGCTCTGAGGTGTTGCTGCACGACGCACAGTTGGCGGCACGCAGGCTGGCCGCGGCGGGGGTGCCGGCCGAGGTGCGGGTCTGGCCGGGACAGGTGCACGACTTCCAGGTCGCCGGACCGGTACTGCCCGAGGCGGAACGCTCGTTGCGGCAGATCGGGGAGTACATCCGCGAGGCGACGGGTTAGCGGGCGAGGCCACGGGCTAGCGGGCGCGACGGGCCAGCAGGCGACGCGAGGGCCAGCGGTCGGCCCGAGTGCGGCGCCGCGCGAAACCGCCTGAGACCATAGGCGCATGCGAATCGCGCAGCACATCAGTGACCTCATCGGCGGTACCCCGCTGGTTCGGCTGAACTCCGTCGTCCCCCCAGGCGCGGGCGTAGTGGCCGCCAAAGTCGAGTACCTCAACCCCGGCGGCAGCTCCAAGGACCGGATCGCCGAGCGGATGATCGATGCCGCCGAGGCCAGCGGCGAACTGAAGCCAGGCGGCACCATCGTCGAGCCCACCTCGGGCAACACCGGTGTCGGACTGGCTCTGATCGCCCAGCGCCGCGGCTACAAATGTGTATTCGTCTGCCCCGACAAAGTCGGCGAGGACAAACGAAACGTGTTGCGCGCGTATGGAGCCGAGGTCGTGGTGTGCCCGACGGCGGTGCCGCCGGAGGATCCGGACAGTTACTACAGCGTGTCCGACCGACTGGTGCGCGAAACCGAGGGCGCGTGGAAACCCGACCAGTACTCCAACCCGGAGGGTCCGGCTAGCCATTACGCCACCACCGGCCCGGAGATCTGGGCCGACACCGACGGCAAGGTCACCCACTTCGTCGCCGGCATCGGGACCGGCGGCACCATCACCGGCGCGGGCCGCTACCTCAAAGAGGTCTCCGACGGGCGGGTGCGCATCATCGGCGCCGACCCGGAAGGCTCGGTGTACTCCGGTGGCACCGGCCGGCCCTACCTCGTCGAGGGCGTCGGCGAAGACTTCTGGCCCGCCGCCTACGACCCGGCGGTGCCCGACGAGATCATCGCCGTCTCGGACTCCGACTCATTCGACATGACCAGGCGATTGGCGCGTGAAGAAGCCATGCTGGTCGGCGGATCCTGCGGGATGGCCGTCGTGGCGGCGCTGAAAGTCGCCGAACAGGCTGGACCGGACAGCTTGGTCGTCGTCCTGCTGCCCGACGGCGGACGCGGCTACATGGCCAAGATCTTCAACGACGCCTGGATGTCGTCGTACGGGTTCCTGCGCAGCCGCCTCGACGGCTCGGCCGCGGAGGCAACGGTGGGGGATGTGTTGCGGCGCAAGTCCGGTGCGCTACCCGATCTGGTGCACACCCATCCGTCGGAGACCGTGCGCGACGCCATCGGCATCCTGCGCGAGTACGGGGTGTCGCAGATGCCGGTCGTCGGCGCCGAGCCTCCGGTGATGGCCGGTGAGGTCGCGGGCAGTGTCTCCGAACGCGAACTGTTGTCGGCGGTGTTCGAAGGTCGCGCCAAGCTGGCCGACGCGGTGTCGCAACATATGAGCCCGCCGTTGCGGCTGATCGGGGCAGGTGAACTGGCCAGCGCGGCAGGCAAGGCGTTGCGCGACTGGGACGCGCTGATGGTGGTGGAGGAGGGCAAGCCGGTCGGGGTGATCACCCGCTACGACCTGTTGGGCTTCCTGTCCGAGGGAACGCGACGACGCTAGTATCCCGCTAAGTTCAGCTAGTCCTCGTCGGAAGGTTGCCCATGACCGCTCAGCCGCCCCCCGGCGGGTCCTACCCACCCCCGCCTCCGCCGCCCGGGTCGTCCGGCGGCTCACCGTCGGGCGGGTTTCCGCCGCCGCCGAACGCCGGGGGCGGTGCCGGATTCAATCCGCCTGCGGTCGCCGGTGCGGCACCGCCACCGCCGCCGCCCGGTGGCTACCCGCCGCCGCCACCACCCACGGGTGCGGTCGCACCGCCGCCGCCCGGCCCGGCGATCAGGGAGCTGCCGACGGAGTCCTACACCCCGTGGGGAACCCGGGCGCTTGCATTCCTGATCGATTTCGCCCCGGTGCTGGTCATCGGTGCAATCACGACGGCGATAGCGCTGGTCGTGCCGGACGACTCGATCGTCGCCACGCTGCTGAATTTGGTGGCAAACGGGGCGATCGCTGCCTACGTGGTTTGGAACTACGGCTACAAGCAGGGCGTCACGGGGTCGAGCATCGGCAAGTCGATCATGAAGTTCAAGGTGGTCAGCGAGGTCAGCGGCGACCCGCTGGGATTCAGCATGTCGTTGGTGCGCCAGCTCGCGCACTTCGTCGACGCGATCATCTGCTATGTCGGGTTCCTGTTCCCGTTGTGGGATAAGACGCGTCAAACCCTAGCCGACAAGATCATGACAACGGTCTGCCTGCCACTCTGATCCGAATCGAGTCAATCGGACCGGATGCGGGTCCCGCGGCCGGACGAGAGTGAACACAGGGCTTTGAAAGTGCAAGCAGGGCGGGAGAATTCGCGATTTCCCGCCCTGGCTTCACCCTGGAAGCCATAGCTTCACGCTCAAGGCCGTAGGCGCACACTCAATGCCCGAGCGGCGCTGGACGCGATTAGGCTGGCCCTCGATGAGCGATGAACACGTCTTCACCGGCCTGGCCACCAAGGCGATCCATGCCGGCTATCGCCCGGATCCCGCGACCGGCGTCGTCAACCCCCCGATCTACGCCAGCAGCACCTTCGCCCAGGACGGGGTCGGCGGCCTGCGCGGCGGGTTCGAGTACGCGCGCACCGGCAACCCGACCCGGTCGGCGTTGGAGGCCGCGCTGGCCGCGATCGAGGACGGCAGGTTCGGGCGCGCATTCAGTTCCGGCATGGCCGCGACCGACTGTGTGCTGCGCGCCGTGTTGCGACCCGGGGACCACGTGGTCATTCCCGACGACGCCTACGGCGGCACCTTCCGGCTGATCGACAAGGTCTTCACGCAATGGGGCGTCGCCTACACCCCGGTGGCGCTGTCAGACCTGGACGCGGTGCGGGCAGCCATCACTTCGCAGACGCGGTTGATCTGGGTGGAGACGCCGACCAACCCGCTGCTGTCCATCGCCGACATCGCCGGTATCGCCCAGTTGGGAGCCGAGACGTCGGCGAAAGTGTTGGTGGACAATACCTTTGCCTCACCCGCGCTGCAGCGCCCGCTGACGTTGGGCGCCGACATCGTGCTGCACTCGACCACCAAGTACATCGGTGGTCACTCCGACGTCGTGGGCGGCGCGCTGGTCACCGACGACGAAGAACTCGACCAGGCGTTCGCGTTCCTGCAGAACGGCGCGGGCGCGGTGCCGGGCCCGTTCGACGCGTACCTGACCATCCGGGGAATCAAGACTCTGGTGTTGCGGATGCAGCGGCACAGCGAGAACGCCGCAGCCGTCGCGCAATTCCTGGCCGAACATCCGGCGGTGAGCGCCGTGCTGTACCCCGGCCTGCCCGACCACCCCGGTCACCAGGTCGCCGCGCGGCAGATGTCCGGTTTCGGCGGCATGGTGTCGGTGCGGATGCGCGCCGGACGGCAGGCGGCCGAGCAGCTGTGTGCCGGCACCAAGATCTTCATCCTCGCCGAATCGCTGGGCGGGGTGGAATCGCTGATCGAACACCCCAGCGCCATGACGCACGCGTCCACTGCCGGGTCACAGCTGGAAGTTCCTGACGACCTGGTGCGACTCTCGGTGGGTATCGAAGACGTCGCCGACCTGCTCGGTGATCTCGAACAGGCGCTGGCCTGACTTCCCGCCGGTCTGCGTCTCCGCCGAGCGTGAAACTGACGACGCGACACCCCGCTCAGGCGTCGCGCGCTTCACTCTCGGCGCCCTAAGCAGGACTCAGGAGTGGTAGGGCTCCGCGCTGACGAGCGTCACCTCGACCGTGTTGCCGCTGGGCACCTTGTAGCTGCGGGTTTCGCCGACCTTGGCGTCGATCAGCGCGCCACCCAGCGGTGAATTCGGCGAGTAGACCTCAAGCTTGCCGTCGTTGACGCCCTCTTGGCGGGTGGCGATCAGGAAGGTCTCGCTGTCGGACTTGTCGCCGTTGTAGTAGACCTTCACCACCGAACCGGGCAGCGCGACACCGGACTGCTTGGGCGCCTCGCCAACCTTGGCGTTGTTGAGCAGATCCTGCAGCTGCCGGATGCGGGCTTCCTGCTGGCCCTGCTCCTCGCGGGCGGCGTGATATCCGCCGTTCTCCCGCAGGTCCCCCTCTTCGCGGCGGTCGTTGATTTCAGCGGCGATGACCGGACGATTGGCGATCAGCTGATCGAGCTCGGCCTTGAGTCGGTCATGTGACTCCTGGGTCAACCAGGTCACCTGAGTGTCCGTCATCTCGTGGCGCTCCTTGCTTTGTCGTTCCGCGTATTCGCGTGAATACTGATCCCGCTTCGGGGCCAGTCCCCCCGCCCCTAATGCAGCAATACACGGTCCCAAGCAGGACCGTGCACTCGACTACGTTACCACCGCGCTAACCGATGATGACTGACATATCCGCAGTTCGGCGTTTGTCGGGCGGTCACGGCGAGCGCAGATAGGCGGGTATGTCTGTGCCGCAGCCGTATACGTCCGCGATCACCGGCGGCTTGCTGGATTTCAGGGTCGCGGTGACCTGCACCGTGGCCTGCTCGGCCGGCGGCACCAGCACCTCGCGCCGGCCGGTCTCGCTGCCGTCCTTGGACCGCACCCGCACGATGCAGTCCACCGGGCGCGACGGGTCCTTGCGGGTGACGCTGATGATCACCGAGGCCGTCTCGTCGTCGATCACTTGATAGCCCGCCAGCGTCCCGGTGACCGGGGCAGTGCCGATCCGCTGGTAGCCGACGACTGCGATGGCGATGCCCGCCGCCAGGGCCGCCGCGGTCAGACCGAGGATCACCCAACGCCGTGATTTCCGGGAGAGGCGGGTGCGGCCGTAGCGTGCCTCGGGACGCTCGAGCGAATCGTCAGTCATGCCCTGGGGAGTTGTGGGGTACAGGAGAACTGGAATTATAGGTGGCACTCGACAGAGCCGGACGAACACTAGGGAGCACGTGAGCAAGCTGCGGTTGATGGCGGTACATGCCCACCCCGACGACGAATCCAGCAAGGGCGCCGCGACCCTCGCCCGGTACGCCGATGAGGGTCACCAAGTGCTGGTGGTGACGTTGACCGGTGGTGAACGCGGCGACATCCTCAACCCCGCGATGGACCTGCCCGACGTACACGGACACATCCACGAGATCCGCCGCGACGAGATGGCCAAAGCGGCCGAGATCCTGGGCGTGGAGCACACCTGGCTGGGCTTCGTCGACTCCGGCCTACCCAAAGGAGACCCGCCGCCGCCGCTACCCGAAGGCTGCTTCGCGCTGGCGCCGCTGGAGACGTGCACCGAGGCGCTGGTGCGGGTGGTCCGGGAGTTCCGACCGCACGTGATGATCACCTACGACGAGAACGGCGGTTACCCGCACCCTGATCACATCCGCTGCCATCAGGTTTCCGTCGCCGCCTACGAGGCGGGCAGTGACCACCGGCGGTTCGCCGATGCCGGCGAACCCTGGACGGTGTCCAAGCTCTACTACGTGCACGGTTTCCTGCGGGCCCGGATGCAGCTGTTGCAGGACGAGTTCGAGAAGCACGGCCAAAAGGGGCCGTTCGACAAATGGCTCAAGCACTGGTTGCCCGAGCACGACCACTTCGAGAAACGGGTGACCACCCGCGTGGAGTGCTCGGCGTATTTCGGCCAGCGTGACGATGCGCTGCTCGCGCACGCCACCCAGATCGACCCGAACGCCGAGTTCTTCGCCGCCCCGATCTCGTGGCAGGAGCGGCTGTGGCCGACCGAGGAATTCGAGCTGGCCCGCTCGCGGGTCCCGGTGGCACTGCCCGAGACCGACCTGTTCGCCGGAATCGAGCCGGACCAGTGAACGCCCTTCTGCTCACCGTGATTGCAGACGGCGGCACCCGCAACCCCGGCCCCGACTTCGGCAAGGCCAGCCCGCTGGGCTTGTTGATCGTCGTGCTGCTGGTCGTCGCCACGGTCTTCCTGGTGCGCTCGATGAACCGGCAGCTCAAGAAGGTCCCCGAATCGTTCGACCGGCAGCACCCGGAACCGGACCAGGCCGCCGACGACGGCACCGACACGGTCGACCGCGCCGACCCGGGGTCCGACGGCGACGGACCCGCGCGGCCGGCCGCTCATGACCCCGGCTGACGGCGCGGGCACCAACACCCTCGCGCAGGCCACCAGCCCCTACCTGCGCCAGCACGCCGACAACCCGGTGCACTGGCAGCAGTGGACGCCGCAGGCGCTGGCCGACGCCGCCGCGCGCGACGTGCCGATTCTGTTGTCGATCGGGTACGCCGCCTGCCACTGGTGTCACGTGATGGCGCACGAGTCGTTCGAGGACGACGACGTCGCGGCGGCGATGAACGCGGACTTCGTCTGCATCAAGGTCGATCGCGAAGAGCGGCCCGACATCGACTCCGTCTACATGAACGCCACCGTCGCGTTGACCGGGCAGGGCGGCTGGCCGATGACGTGCTTTCTGACCCCGGACGGCCGGCCGTTCTTCTGCGGCACCTACTACCCCAAAGACAGCTTCTTGCAACTGCTTTCGGCGATCAGCGACACCTGGCGGGAACGTCGCGGTGAGGTCGAGGAAGCTTCGGACCACATCGCCGGGGAGCTGCGCTCGATGAGTTCCGGTCTACTCGGTAGCGGTCCCGACGTGGCCCCGGAACTGTGCGACCATGCCGTCGCCGTCGTACTGGGCGAACAGGACACCGTCCACGGCGGCTTCGGCCACGCCCCCAAATTCCCGCCGTCGGCGTTGCTGGAGGCACTGCTGCGCAACTACGAGCGCACCGGGTCGCCCGCCGCGCTCCAGGCGGTGACCCGCACCGGCAACGCGATGGCCCGCGGCGGCATCTACGACCAACTGGCCGGCGGCTTCGCCCGCTACAGCGTCGACAGCGCCTGGGTGATACCGCATTTCGAGAAAATGCTGTACGACAACGCGCTGCTACTGCGGGTTTACGCGCACTGGGCGCGGCGGACCGGGGACCCGCTGGCGCGCCGGATCACGGCGCAGACCGCTCGGTTCCTGCTCGACGACCTCGTCGCGGACGACATGTTCGTCTCTTCGCTGGACGCCGATGCCGACGGCCGCGAAGGGTCGACCTATGTGTGGACGCCCGCGCAACTGACCCAGGTGCTGGGCGCCGATGACGGTCGTTGGGCGGCAAGGGTTTTCAATGTCACCGAGTCGGGCACCTTCGAGCACGGCACCTCGGTGCTGCAATTGCTCAGCGACCCCGACGACCTGGCGCGACTGGAGACCGTCCGGGCCCGGTTGCTGGCCGCCCAGCATACCCGGGTGCAGCCCGGGCGCGATGACAAGGTGGTGACCGCCTGGAACGGACTGGTGATCACCGCACTCGTTGAAGCCGGCGTCGCGCTCGGCGACCCGGAGCTGGTCCACGCGGCCCGGCGCTGCGCGAGCGCGCTACTCGAACTGCACGTGGTCCACGGCCGGCTGCGGCGCGCCAGCCTGGGTGGAGTGGTGGGCGAGAGTGCGGCGATCCTCGAGGACCACGCCATGCTGGCTGTCGGGCTCACGGCGCTCTACCAAGCCACGGCCGACGGGCGATGGCTTGTCTCGGCCACCGGGCTGCTGGACGCGGCGGTGCAGCATTTCGGTGATCCGCAGCGGCCCGGCCGGTGGTTCGACACCGCCGACGACGCCGAGCAGCTGGTGCTGCGGCCGACCGACCCGCTGGACGGCGCCACCCCGTCCGGCGCGTCGTCGATCGCTGAGGCGCTGCTGATCGCGGCGCATCTGGTGGACGGGCCACGCGCCGAGCGTTATCTGCAAGTCGCGGGCGCGACCCTGGGTGCCCACTCGGTCTTGCTGGCGCGCGCGCCCAGCTCAGCCGGACATTGGCTGGCCGTCGCCGAAGCGGCCGTCCGCGGACCGCTGCAGATCGCGGTGTCCTGCGCCGAACCGTCGTCGTTGTTGGCCGAAGCCCGCCGGCTCGCCCCCGGCGGAGCGATCGTCGCCGGCGGCCCGGTGGACTCGTCGCCGCTGCTGGTCGGACGCGACCGGGTCAACGGCGCCGACGCCGCCTATGTGTGCCGCGGTCGGGTCTGCGATCTGCCGGTCACCGGCGCCGACCAACTCGCGTCGGCCCTCGGCGTGCCCGGGTAGTAGCGTGCGTCCCATGCCGAACGCCGCCGACCGTGTCCAGCTGATCACCGACACGGTGCACCGCTACATCAAGACCGTGAGCGACGGCAGCGCCGCGGATCTGACCGCGTTCTACGCCGACGACGCCACGCTGGAGGATCCGGTCGGCGGCGAAGTGCACATCGGCACCCGCGCCATCCAGGGTTTTTACTCGGTAGTGACAGGCGCACAACGTGAATGCGAACTGGTGACGCTGCGAGTCTGCGGCAACGAAGCGGCGTTCCACTTCCGGCTCACGGTCACCATCGGCGACCACACGATGCGCATCGAGCCCATCGAGACGATGGTGTTCGACGACAGCGGCAAGGTCACCGCGATGAAGGCTTACTGGTCAGCGGCCGACATGACCCAGCTCTAGAACGCGATCTAGAAGACGACGAACCACATCGCGATGTAGTGGCAGATCGCCGCGACCGCGGTGCAGGCATGGAAGAACTCGTGGTAGCCGAAGGTGCTCGGCCACGGGTCCGGCCACTTCACCGCGTAGAGGACGCCGCCGATGCTGTAGAGCGCGCCGCCGACGAAGAGCAGCACCATGGCCGCGACTCCGGCGTTGTGCAGGATCGTCCCGGTGTACCAGACCGCGACCCAGCCCAGCAGGATGTACAGCGGCACCCCCACCCAGCGCGGCGCCGAGGGCCACAGCATCTTCAGCGTGACTCCGGCCAGCGCACCGCCCCAGACGATGGCCAGCACCACGTGGCCGTCGTGGCCCGGTAGGGCAAGCAGCGCGAACGGTGTGTAGCTGCCCGCGATGAAGACGAAGATCATCGAGTGGTCTGCGCGCTTCATCCAGGTCCGCGCGGTGGCAGACTTCCAGTTCACCCGGTGATAGGTGGCGCTGACGGTGAACATGATGATGGTGGCGAAGGTGTAGAGCATCGTCGCCAGGCCGGCTTTGGTGGAATCCACCGCCCAGGACACCGCCACCAGCGAGGCGCCCGCGGCGACCGCCGTGCCGGCCGAGTAGACGTGGATCCAGCCGCGGAAACGGGGCTTGGTCAGGACCTTGGCGACGCCCTCGACGATCTGGTGCGCTGCGCCTTCGACTGCATCCTGGGCGGTCTGCACCGGCGAGGATTCGTCCTTTTCCTGCTCAGCGTTGGTGAGCGTGCTGGTTTGGCTGCTCATCTGTCCTCGTCTGTGATCTACCGATGGGGTCATATCAGGTTAGCGAAATCAGCTGAGTAGAACCTGATGGACATTCAGTGATATAGCCGGAATTCGACCCGAGAAACTGGCGCACGTCACAGTAGGGTGATCCTCGTGGAGATCGTCCCGCCGCGGCTCAAGGAGCCGTTGTACCGGCTGTACGAGCTGCGGCTGCGGCAGGGTCTGGCCGCGACGAGATCCGAGTTGCCGCGTCACATCGCGGTCTTGTGCGATGGGAATCGCCGCTGGGCGCGCAGCTTGGGCTACGACGACGTCAGCGTCGGTTACCGCATGGGGGCAGTCAAGATCGCCGAGATGCTGCGGTGGTGCCAGGAAGCCGGGATCGAGATGACCACCGTCTACCTGCTGTCCACCGAGAACCTGCAGCGCGACGCCGACGAGCTCACCGCCCTGATCGAGATCATCACCGATGTCGTCGAGGAGATCTGCGCGCCGGCCAACCGCTGGAGCGTGCGTACCGTCGGCGATCTTGCGCTGCTCGGCGAAGAGCCGGCGCGTCGACTGCGCGACGCGGTGGACTCCACTCCGCAGAACGCCACCTTTCACGTCAACGTCGCGGTGGGCTACGGGGGACGGCAGGAAATCGTCGGCGCGGTTCGGGCCCTGTTGAGCAAGCAACTCGCCAACGGCGCCAGCGCCGAGGAGCTTATCGAGGCGGTCACTGTCGAGGGCATCTCGGAGAACCTCTACACCTCCGGGCAGCCCGACCCGGACCTGGTGATCCGCACCTCGGGGGAGCAGCGTCTGTCCGGATTCCTGCTGTGGCAGAGCGCCTATTCGGAGATGTGGTTCACCGAGGCGCACTGGCCGGCGTTTCGGCGCGTGGACTTCCTGCGCGCCCTGCGCGACTACACCATGCGGCATCGTCGGTACGGCAAGTAGCCGATCCGGTTCGATAGCGTCCCGGCGTTAGCTGGCAGACCGCTCTGTCTACCCCCGAAGGGGTCTGTCGGCGTGGGCGGCGGCGTGCCGTCGTTCGTGACATCCGCGACCGCAACTGTCACGCGCACAACGTCGCCGCGCAGCCGCAACTACGCCCTCTAGCAAACTTTAATACCGCGGGTTGCCCGCTTGCGACAAGGCTGTTTCATCCACGATTCCGAGCACCGAAAGCATTTCGTATTCAACTTGCGTCAGTACCGGGCCCTATGTTTCGAGGTATCTGACAGATTGTCAAACACGTTGCAGCACAACTAATTCTGAATAACATGCCCGGCTGTCTGAGAAGACCTCGATGAGTCAGCAGTGGATGATTATGAATTCAAACACTGTCCGGCAAACATTCGGTGATGGGCCCGCGGCGGGCGTCCGGGCGGATGCCGGATAAGCCCTCCAGAAAAATCTGAAAATTCCTGTTTCAACTTCTGGCATTTCGTTGTCGAGAGCATGTACATTCCCCATTCGAGTGACCTCGTCAGCTATGAACCACAGGAGTTTCAGCGATGTCGTATTTGGTGGCTGCCCCGGATCTGTTCGCCTCGGCCGCGGCGAACTTGGAGATCTTGGGAACGTCGATCACCGAGGCCCACGGCGCATGGTCGGCACCCATCGCGTCGTTGTTACCGGCAGCCCGCGACGAGGTGTCGGCGGCCATCGCCGCGTTGTTCGGCACGCACGCGCAGGGCTATCAGGCGCTGAGCCTGGAAGCCCAGACGTTTCACCAGCAGTTCGTGCAGGCCTTGAGTTCGGCGGGTGGTGCCTACTCGGCCGCCGAGGTCGCCAACGTCAACCCGTTGCAAGCCGCGACGGATCTGATCAACGCGCCCACACAGGCGCTGTTCCAGCGCCCGCTGATCGGCAACGGCGCCAACGGCGCGGCGGGGACCGGCGCCGCCGGCGGTGCCGGCGGCCTGTTGTGGGGCAACGGTGGGGCAGGCGGATCCGGCGCGGCCGGTCAGGTCGGCGGTGCCGGCGGCGCCGCCGGGTTGTTCGGTAGCGGTGGCGTCGGCGGTGCGGGCGGCGTGGGGGCCAACGGTGGCGTCGGTGGCGCCGCCGGATGGTTCGGCAACGGCGGCGTCGGCGGCGTGGGCGGCGCCGGTGCCAACGGCGGTATGGGCGGTTCGGGCGGGATGCTGTACGGCAACGGCGGTACCGGCGGCGCCGGCGGCATCGGTGCCGGTCCCGGTCTGACCGGCGGTGTGGGCGGCACTGGCGGCAACGCCGGCATGTTCGGCGCCGGCGGTGTGGGCGGTGCCGGCGGGGCCGGCGGGACCGGTGACCCGTCGGCGCTCATCGCCGGTGGTACCGGTGGGGCGGGCGGTGCCGGTGGTAACGGCGGAACGCTGTTCAGCACGGCCGGTGCCGGTGGTGCCGGCGGCGCAGGTGGATACGGCGGTGACGGCGCGGACGCCACCGTCGCGGGTGCGACGGGCAGCGCCGGTGGTCAGGGCGGCAACGGTGGCGCCGGCGGTGCGGCCGGTGGCGCCGGCCTGTTCGGGGCCGGCGGAGTGGGCGGTGCCGGTGGTGCGGCCGGGCTTGGCGGTAACGGCGGCGTCGGCGGCGCCGGCGACATCGGCACTCCCGATGGCGGTGCCGGTGGTCAGGGCGGTAACGCCGGCGTCGGTGGCGCGGGCGGTGCGGGCTCGCTTGGTGCGGCAAACGGCGCCGCGGGTGCCGCGGCCACCGGCGGTGGCAACGGTGGTACCGGCGGGGCGGGTCTCACCGCCGCAGGTGGCTCGAATGCGGCCGGCGGTAACGGTGGTGTCGGCGGTAACGCCGGATCGGCGGGTAACGGTGGCACCGGCGGTGCCGGCGGTAACGGCGACGGCAGTGCCGCCGGAGGCAAGGGCGGTGACGGCGGTGTCGGCGTGGTCGGCGGGACCGGTGGTGCCGGCGGCGACGGCGGGGTGACCGGCAACGGCGGCGCCGGTGGTAAGGGTGGCGCCGGCGTGGCCGGCGCGGCGGGCGTGAATGCGGTCACTCCCGGCGGTGCGGGTGGTACCGGAGTGACCGGCGGCACCGGCGGTGTCGGTGGGGCTGGTGGCCACGGCGGCGCGATATCGGGCGACGGCGGCGCCGGAGGCGCCGGCGGTGCCGGAGGTCTCGGCGGAGCCGGCGGCAGCGGCGCCACTGGTGCTGACGCGACCGTGGCAGGTGCGACCGGTGGAACCGGTGGTGTGGGCGGCGCCGGCGGCCTTGGCGGTCAGGGTGGCGCCGGCGGCGTCGGGGGCACCGCGCTGGGTTCCGGTACCGGTGGCGCTACCGGTGCCGGTGGAGTCGGCGGTAACGGCGGCGCTGCGGGACTCGGCGGTAACGGTGGGATCGGCGGTGCCGGTAACTCCACCGTCCGCAACGGTGGCGTCGGTGGCCAGGGCGGAAATCCCGGCAGCGTCGGGGCCGGCGGAGCCGGCGGATTGAACGGCACCGGAACCAGCGCAGCTGCGAGCGGTGCCGCGGGCGCCGCGGCGCTGACTGGCGGCAACGGCGGCGCCGGCGGCGCGGGCTGGAACGCTGTCACGCCGGGCGCCAATGGCGGTAACGGTGGTCGCGGCGGTGCCGGTGGCCTGGTGGGCAATGGCGGTGCGGGCGGTGCCGGCGGCAACGGCGCCATCGGCGCGACCGGCACCGACCCGACCCAAACCGGTGGTGCCGGTGGGACCGGCGGCAACGGCGGTACCGGTGGTGCCGGCGGTGACGCCGGGACGAAGGCGGGCTCTGGCGGGACCGGCGGCCAGGGTGGCATTGGCGGGCAGGGCGGCACCGGCGCAGTCGGCGCCTACGCAGCTGACCCGTCCCAGATCGGCGGTACCGGCGGGGTCGGCGGCGCCGGTGGCCAAGGCGGCGGCGGCGGTCGTGGCGGCCTCGCACAGAACCCGCTCGGCAACCTGGGCGTCGGCGGTGTCGGCGGTGCCGGCGGTAACGCCGGACTCGGCGGCGACGGCGGCCACGGCGGAAACGGCACCATCACCAGCATCCACGGCAGCGCAGGCGGGATCGGCGGTAACGCCGGCACCGTCGGGGCCGGCGGAGTCGGTGGATTGAACGGCAACGGGACCGTCGCTGCCGCGAATGGCGCCGCGGGCGCCGCGGCCACCACTGGAGGCAACGGCGGTGCCGGCGGCGACGGGTACAACGCCGCCGCGGGCAACGTGACCGGCGCAGCGGGCGGTAACGGCGGCGCCGGCGGTAAGGGCGGTTCGGTCGGCAACGGTGGCGCCGGTGGCGCCGGTGGTAGCGGCGCAGTGGGTGCGCAGGGCGCGACCGGCGGCACCGGTCTGCAGGGTGACACCGGCCAGGCCGGAGGTATCGGCGGCCACGGCGGTGCCGGCGGCGCGGCCGGCTCGCTGGCAGGCAACGGTGGCGCCGGTGGCGCGGGCGGTGCCGGTGGCGTCGGTGGCGTGGGCGGCACCGGTGGTGTCGGTGAGACCGGCCTGGATGGCGGCGGAAGCGGTGGCGTCGGCGGTCAAGGCGGTAACGGTGGCGTCGGCGGTGTCGGCGGTAACGGCGGCGCCGGCGGTGCGGCGGCGAAGGGCGTTGCGGGCGCAGTCGGCGCCGGTGGCGCCGGTGGTAACGGTGGTGCGGCCGGCATCGGCGGCACCGGTGGTGTCGGTGGCGACGGCAACTCCGGCAACATCAACGGCGGTACCGGTGGTCAGGGTGGCGCCGCGGGCACCGGCGGGGCCGGTGCGGCGAAGGGTACTGGCGGGCCCGGCGGCGGTCCGAACGGCGTTACCGGCGCTGCGGCCACCGAGGGTGGCGACGGCGGTGTCGGCGGCAAGGGCTACGCCGCCGAGGCGGGCTCGAACGCAGCCGGAGGTGTCGGCGGCAACGGTGGGGCCGGCGGTGTGCTCGGCAACGGTGGTGCCGGTGGCGTGGGTGGTGCCGGCGACGGCACCGGTGCCGGTGGCGCCGGCGGTGAGGGTGGTGTCAGCGGAGCGCAGGCCGGCAACGGTGGCGCCGGCGGTGAAGGTGGCGCCGGCGGCGAGACGGGTACTGGTGGCATCGGCGGTGCGGGCGGCCTCGGCCAGTCACCGTTGGGTGTCGGTGGTGCCGGCGGTCACGGCGGCACCGGCGGTGCGACGTCTGGTGACGGCGGCGCCGGTGGTGCTGGCGGTATCGGTCAAGCCGGCGGTGGTGCCGGCGGTCACGGTGGCGACGCCGGGGAGGCCGGCAACGGCGGTCACGGCGGCGCCGGTGGTGCGGGTCTGCAGGGCAAGGCCGGTGCGGCCGGGGTCGGCTCGGGTGGCAACGGCGGCGCCGGGGTTGCCGGCGGCTTCGGTGGTGTCGGCGGCAACGGTGGCGCCGGCGGCACGGTGTCCGGTGACGGCGGTGCCGGCGGTACCGGCGGCGCAGGCGCACAAGGCGGTAACGGCGGTCTAGGCGCCAACTCCACGAACCCGACCACGGCCGGCGGCTTCGGTGGAGCTGGTGGCGCCGGCGGTAACGGTGGCGCAGGCGGTAACGGTGGCGCTGCCACCGCAGGCACCGTGGGTGCTGCCGGAGACGGCGGCGCCGGTGGTGGAGCGGGCCTCGGCGGGAACGGCGGCCGCGGCGCCGACGGCACTGCGGGCAACATCAACGCCAGCAATGGCGGCAAGGGCGGCGACGCAGGCGCGGTCGGGACCGGCGGCACGGCGGGCACCGGCTCGACTGTCGGCAACAACGGCACTAACGGCGCCGGGGCGATCAACAGCGGCAACGGCGGCGACGGCGGTAACGGCTTCAACGCCGGCGCGCTCACCAATGGCTCGGCCGGTGGTAAGGGCGGCAACGGTGGTGCCGGCGGTTCGTATGGTGACGGCGGTCACGGCGGTAGCGGTGGCAATGGCGCGACCGGCACCACCGGTAGCAACGGCGGCGCCAGCGTCGCTGGCGGTGGCGGTGGCACCGGCGGCCAGGGCGGCAACGGTGGCGCCGGTGGCGCCGGCGGATCTGTCTCCGGTGACGCGGGCAACGGCGGCAGTGCCGGAAACGGTGGCCAGGGCGGCCAGGGCGGTAACGGCGGTACTGGCGCCAGCGCAGCTACCGGTGGCGCCGGCGGCGCAGCCGGCGCCGGCGGCATCGGCGGAGGCGGTGGCACCGGCGGCGACGCGGGTACGGCCACGCTCGGCAACAACGGCACGGCCGGTAACGGCGGTAACGGTGGCGGCGGAGGTAACGCCGGGACGGCTGGCAACGGCGGTAACAGCACCGGCAACCGCATCGCCGGCGGTAACGGCGGTAATGGTGCCGCTGGTGGAGCTGCTGGTGCCGGTGGTACCGGTGGTGCCGGCACCGCGACTACTGACGGCGGCCTTGGTGGCAACGGTGGCCAGGGCGGCATCGGATCCACTGGTGGTACCGGTGGGTCTGGCGGAGGTACCACTGGTGGTGCCGGTGGCAATGGTGGCACCGGCGGTAACGGCGGCGCCGGCGGTGCCGCGGGTGCGGGCGGTAACGGCCAGTCAGGTGGCGCCGCGGGTGCCGCCGGAAACGGTGGCGAGGCCGGCGACGGCGGCAACGGTGGACAGGCCGGTAATGGCCAGAACAGCAACACGGCCGGCAACCGCGACGCCCGCGCCGGTGGCAACAGTGGCGCTGGCGGTGTTGGCGGCGCCGGTGGCAACGGTGCGTCCGGTGGTACCGCGACCGGTGGCGGCACCAATGGCGCCGCCAGTGACGGTGGTGACGGTGGCGCCGGCGGTAACGGCGGAACGGCCGGCACCGGCGGCGTTGGCGGTGCCGCGACGAGTGGCACCGTGGTTGGCGCCACCGGCGGCACCGGTGGTAACGCCGGTGCTGGCGGTGCCGGCGGTGCCGGAGGCCTCGGTGGAGCCGGCACCGACACCACCGCGGGTGGAGCCGGCGGTAATGGCGGGCAAGGCGGAACGGGCGGCCAGTCAGGTGCCGGTGGCACAGGCGGTGCCGCCAAGGGCACCGCGCTCGGTGGACTCGGCGGTAACGCCGGCACTGCGGGTGCTGGTGGCGTCGGTGGCGCCGGCGGTAACGGAGGCGCGGGCAACGGCGGCGGCGTCGGCGGAAACGCCGGCAACTCCGGCAACGGCGGGCAGGGTGGCGCCGGCGGCACGGGTGGTGCTCCGAACACCGGCACGGTTGGCGGCAACGGCGGCAACGGTGCAAACGGTGGCGCCGGCGCCAACCACGCCAACGGCGGTACCGGCGGGGCCGGCCTGGGCGGCGGGACTGCTGGCGGAAACGGAGCCGACGGCGGCTTCGGCGCGGGCGGCGGCGGCGGTGCGGCAGGCGCTCCCGGCAACGTCAACGCCGCCCCAGGCACTCCGGGCACCAACGGTCCAAACGGCACGTAAGCACTCAATGAATCGGCCACGTAAGCGGCCTACCAGGTATTACTCCACACACGTCGAACAGCGACAGTCTGCACTGTAAGGAAGAGGATTGAGCCGGTGAGTTTTTTGACCTTGCCACCTGAGATCAACTCCCTGAACATGCTGATCGGTGCGGGATCGGCGCCGATGACGTCGGTGGCGTCGGCGTGGGGTGGTCTTGCGAGCGAGTTGAATTCGGCGTCGTCGTTCTTCCAGGCGGTGACGTCGGGGCTTGTCAACGATGCCTGGCAGGGGCCGGCGTCGGCGGCGATGGCGGCTGCGGCGACCCCGTATACGGCGTGGCTGTCTGCGGCCGGCGCTGCGGCCGAGGAAGCTGCTGTGCAGGCGCAGGCGGTGGTCTCGGCTTATGAGGCGGCGCGGTCGATGATTGTGCACCCGGCGTTGATTGCGGGCAACCGCAATTCGCTGGTGTCGCTGGTGGTGTCGAACCTGTTCGGCCAGAACGCGCCGGCGATCGCGGCGATGGAAGAGGCCTACGAGCAGTTCTGGGCCCAGGACGTGGTCGCGATGCTGGGTTACCACGGTGGTGCTTCGGCGGCTGCGGCGGCGTTGACCCCGTTCACCAAGTTGCCGTTGGGTTCGTTGGCCGGTGCGGGCGGTTTCGTCAAGGCTGCGGTGGCGGAGTTGTCGGGCCTGGCCGCCGGTGTGAACGGTGGCCTCAAAGGCGGCGGCTTGGGTGCGGTCAGCGTGCGGCTGAGCAGCCTGCTGGGTGGGTTCGACCTCGCCGGGGTGTTGCGCGGTCTGCAGTTGGGTACCGGCGGCCTGGCGAACCTCCGCCTGCACGAGCTGGGCGGTATCGGTACTGGTGGACCGGCTGCGGCCGGGGGTTGGGGATCGTTCGGACGTAACGGCTGGGGTTCGGGCCTGTGGGGTCGCTTCGGCGGGTCGGGTGCTGGCCTGCAGGCGTTTGTCGCGAGCCTGTCCGGTTCGGGCGGGCTGAACAGCCTGCTCAACAGCGCAACCGTCACGACCGCTCTGACCGGTGTGCTGAGCAGCCCGAGTGTGACCAGCCTGCTGAGCAGCCCGACCGTGAGCAACCTGCTCAACAGCCCCGCGGTGACCAACTTGCTGCGCAGTCCGTCGATAAGCGGCCTGCTGAGTAGTCCCGCCGTGAGCAGCCTGCTGAGCAGCAAGACGATCAACACCCTGCTGAACAACGCCAACCTCAGCAACCTGCTGGCTCAGAGTCTCAATCCGGGTTCGGCGGCGGCCGCTGCGGCCGACATCTTCGGCAATACCGGCACCGGCAATATCGGGTTCGGCAATACCGGGGACAACAACATCGGTTTCTTCAACACCGGTGACGGCAACATCGGTATCGGTAACTCCGGTTTTGATTTGCGCGGCTTTATGAACGCCGGGGTGGGTAACTCGGGGTTGTTCAACACCGGCAGTTACAACACCGGTATCGGTAACTCCGGTATCGGTAACACCGGGTTGTTCAATCCCGGTGATTTCAACACCGGTATCGGTAACCGGGGTAGCTACAACACCGGAAGTTTCAACGAGGGCAGCTTCAACAGTGGTGACTTCAACGCCGGGGACACCAACACCGGCTGGTTCAACACCGGCAACCTCAACACCGGGATCGGCAACTCCGGGAACATCAACACCGGCATCGGCAACTCGGGCAACATGAACAACGGGATGTTCATCCGCGGCGACGCCCAGGGCATCAACGGGTTCTCCTACTCGATGCGCATCGAAGAAATTCCCGTGGACTTCGGCATGCGGATCCCGTTGAACATGACGATTTCCGGCGGCACACTGGACATCACCACTTTGCCGTACACCATCGGGGTGATAAATCTCGGCACTCTTACCACCTTGTCCGGCACCGTCGGTCCCATTCGCGTTCCGACCATAACCATCAGCGGACCTCGGCTGAACTTCGTAGTCGGGGGCCCGGAATACACCCTGTTCGGCGGTATCTTCGGGTCCGTCGGCCCGATCGACATTCCGTTCTCGATCCCGGCGGGCCCGGGTTTCGGTAACACGACG
>NZ_JCALCN010000046.1:0-23436 GCF_059812345.1 Mycobacterium sp. NGS59 | reverse complement strand
GGGCGCTACAGCTGGAACGCGCTGATGGGTGCCTGCTCGGGGTACGCGGTCGGCCCGCCGATGTCATAGGCACCGTTGAGCGCGGCGATGAAAGTCGGATCGTGCAACGGTTCGCTGGGGATGTCGAGCTTGAACCCTCGTGCGTTGGCGTCGTCGACCATGATGTCGATCGCCTTGTCGATAGTCAGGTCGTCGGAACCGGACATGTTCTTGTCCAGTTCGTCGAAGTCGGAGAACACTTCAGCCGACCAGTGCACCAGGAACCGCAGTTCGTCGGTGCGGTGCCGGGCGATCACCTCCTCGCCGTTCTTGAGCAACCAGCGGTCACGGTCGTCGGGATCGCCGGTGAACACCGTGTCGAAGCCGAGGCCGGGCGGAATCTGCTGTTCCAGCGGCCCGTTCGCCTCACCCCGATGCACCATCATCTCGTTCTGCACCACCACGCCGCGGTTGTAGATGGGCGGTAGGACCCGCTTGGGCGCGCCCAGGGGACCGTCGGGCCAGTAGGTGAAACCGCTGCTGCCGTCGAGCGAAAACCAGGTGATCACCTGGGCCATCTTGATCAGATAGTCACGGAAAAGCCCGGACTTGCCCATCACGCTGGTCAACCAGGTCGGCGCGTTCTCGTGGCGTACGCCCCGGAAACTCGGCGAATCCAGATGTCCCGGATCGCGATTGGCGCACGGCCCGTTGATGTTGAACAGCATCAGTTGGGGCTTGGCGTATTCGGCGTTCCAGTAGCGCTTGGCCAGGTCCAGGAAACGCTGGTTGTAGAAGCAGTCGTGCAGTTGCGGGTAGAGCACCGCGCCGTAGTTGGCCAGATATCCGCGAAAGGTGGGCGTCAGAAACAGATCCAGCGACGGGGTGTATCCCTCGGGGAACAACCCGCTCATGGTCGCGATCAGTTCGTCGGCGGAGGCGAAGTGCTGGGAGATGATCAGCCGCCACGGGCCTTCGGAGCGCACGACATCCAGCAACCGCTCGCGTTGGTCGTCGCTGTAGACGTCGGTGATCTCGCGCGGCGGTGCGGCCGGCCGCAGTACGTCCGACAGTTCCTGGCGGCGCTCCTGGGTGAGCATCAGCTGTCTCCTTCCGAAAGTTGCGCTGTCAATTCTGGGTAACGCCGCCGTCCGGCGGATACGAGTTGTCCAGTCACCGGGACGTCAAAACCGAAGGGGGTTGGCGAACTTGGCCCGCACCAGGGCGCCGACTTCCGCGACCGCCAGCCGACCGCGCGCGGTCGCCGACGGGCGCATCAGGAACCCGTGGTACATCCCCGGATAGCGGGTCAGCGTGGTCTGCACGCCCGCTTCACACAGTCGCGCCGCGTACCGCTCGCCCCAGTCCCGGATCGGGTCGCAACCCGCTGTCGCCACGATGGCGGCGGGCAGGCCGCCGAGGTCGGACGCGTACGCCGGGACCAGGTAGGGGTCGCGTGGCGAACCGGCGTCACCGTCGGCCAGTGCGTGCAGGTAGTTGATGTCGTCGCGGGTCAGCATCGGCGCATCGGGCAGCGACGCGATCGACGGAACGGTCATATCGCGGTCCAGCCCGGGGTACAGCAAGACCTGCGCCGCGATGGGTGGCCCGCCACGGTCGCGGGCGGCCAGCGCGACGCCGGCCGCCAGCGCACCCCCCGCGCTGTCACCGACGACCGCAAGTCGATCCGGATCGACACCCAGTTCGCGGGCGCGGCCCCACACCCACTCGGTCGCGGCGTAGGCGTCCTCGAATTGGGCGGGCGGCGGCGATTCGGGGGCCAACCGGTATTCGACGGCGACGACCGCTGCCCCGCAGGCCGCAGCCAGCGCGCGCGCCAACGGCTCGAAGGAGTGATTGCTGCCCATGACCAGCCCACCGCCGTGGAAGTACACCAGCACGGGCAGCTCGGATTCCGTTGTCGGATAAAAGGTCCGGACCGTCAGCGATCCGGCGATCACCGCTTCGTCGACGGCTGCCATCTGGGGCATGTCGTCGGGCAGCGGGGTGGATTCGATCGCCGCGCGGACCGCGGCCAGACCCCGCTGGCGCATCGGCGGGACGTCGCCGAACGACGCGACACGTGCGGCGGCGTCGGGGTCCAGCGTCATGTGAGTGATGGGGGACGTTGCGCGGCAAGGACATCGGCGCGTTTTCGCATCGCCGTCGCCACCGACTCCTGGGTGATCAGGTAGAACCGGCCGGCGACGGCCTGCTCGAAAATCGTCTCGGCCGCGTCCAGCGGATCCATCGCGCCGGCTTTGACGTTGAGCATGGCGGTCCGCTGCGCCTCGGCGGCCCCGGCATCGCCGGCGGCGTCGACCCCACCCGCCGATTCGAAGATGTTGGAGACCACCGCCCCGGGCAGCACCGCCTGCACGTGAATGTGGTGGTGATGCCCGGCTGTCTCGACTTCCAGACGCAAGCACTCGGTCATCGCCAGCACCGCGTGCTTACTCATGATGTAGGGCGTCTGCAGCGGAATCGCGACCACCGCACCGACCGACGACAAATTCCACACCCACGCCTGCCCGTCGTCGGCCATCATCCGGGGCAGAAACGCTCTGATGCCGTGGAAGACTCCGCTGATGTTGACGTCGACCACGCGCTGCCAGTTGGCCGGCGGCGTGTCCCACAGGTAGCCGAATTGTTCGATGCCGGCGTTGTTCACCAACAGTCGCACCGGGCCCACGTCGCGATAGGTCCGGTCGGCCAGGTCCTCCATCGCGTCCGGGTCGCGGACATCGCAGACGACATCGACGCCCGCGTGCAGTTCGTCGCGCAACGACGCGATGGCGGACGCGTCGATGTCGGCCAGCACCACCGTCATCCCCAACCGGTCCGCATACCGTGCCAAACCCGCACCGATGCCGGCGCCCGCGCCGGTGATGACGGCCACGCCGCCGGAAAATGCGGCTCGCGCGCTCACGACCCGGTTGTGGATTCGGCGAGCAGCACGGAGTTGGTGGTGTCCAGGACGATGTCCATCTCGGTGAACTGCAGACCCTCGGCGGTGCGGCGCACGCCGACTTCCGCGACGCCGCTGGACACCGCGAACGGCACGAAGTTGGCGACCTGGTTGACGAAGATGTAGAACCGCGCGCGGGTGACGTCGCCGTCGGCGCCGGTGCGGTGCAGGTTGGTCGCATGGTGACGCAACGGATACGGACTCTGCTCACGATGCTCGGTCAACCATGCCAACACCGCGTCCCGCCCACGCAGTTCGGGGGACATCAGTTCCTCGAAAGGGCTTGCGCCGCTGTCACTTCTGGTCACGTACCGGATGTCGTCGGCGTAGCGCGCCGCGAGCTCGTCGTAGTGCGCTTCGTCGTAGTGGTACCAGAAGGCGGCGATGAACTCCTGCAGTTCCGGCAGCGAGATGTCGTTGCTCATGGGGGAAGTCAACTCTGCTGCGACCGAGTTGACATCCGCGTTGCCCGGTCAGTGGAACACCGGCTTCAACCGGTGATCAACCCCCATAACCCGCCGGCACTCGCGTAGAGCGCCGAGTCGGTGACCTGGTCGTCCCAGTATCGAAGCGATCCGAACTCCGATCGCCACGCCAGCGCGGCTCGGGTGAATTCGTGCAATCGGTGTTCACGTGTGGTACCGATCGCGCCGTGCGCTTGGTGGGCGTTACGCACCACCACCGAGGCTGCATGTCCGGCACACGAACGGGCCACCGCCACAAGGAAATCCAGATCCGGCGCCAACCAGCCGTTGGTGACGGCGGCGTTCAGCGCTGCCTCGGTGGCCGCGCGTGCGAGCGCAGCCTCGCCGGCCGCGTCGGAGACAAGGTGTTGCACGGCCTGGAACTTCGACAGCGGGCGGCCGAATTGGATCCGTGTGCCCACGTGCTCGATGCACAGCTGCACGATGCGGTCCAGCGCCGCGCACACCTGAATCGCCCGCAGCAGCCCCGATTTCAATCGCAGCTCGGTGACCAGGGCCAGGCTGACCGGCGTCCCGCGCAGGTTCGCGGAGTCCACCGACACCGCGTCGCGGGGCTCACCGATCAAGTTGGCACCCGGGGTGATCGTGAGTTCGTCGGCGCCGACGTCGGCCGCCTGATAGCCACCGTCGGCGCGCCACAGCACCACGACCCGCTCGGCGGTCGAAGCCCACGGCACATCCGTTGCCCGACCCTGCTTGTCGAGCATGCACACGGTCCGGACCGCGCCGTCAACGGGCAATCCGGCGGCCTCCAGCAACCAGCACGCCAACAAATCGTGCTCCGCCAACGGGATTCGGACGCCGGTGCTTGCCGCAGCGGTCAGCAGTTCGGCGGCTTCGAACCATCCCGCCCCGCTGCCGCCGTCGTGCTCGGCGCCGGTCAACCGCACCAAGCCGAGTTCGCCGAGACGCTGCCAGAGGTCGGCGTCCCATTCCACCGTCGCCGTCGGGTGCTTCTCGCGGTAGTCGACGAAAACCGCATTCATCATGTCGATCAGGTCCGGATCGACGACAGGACTGCCGCTCATCGCAGGCCCAATCCGCGCGCTATCACTCCGCGCAGCACCTCGTTGGTGCCGCCGCGCAGGGTGAATCCCGGCCGCTGGTCGACCGCCGCCCGAACCAGTTCGGAAAACACGGCGTCGGGACAGGCGTGCAGATCGGCGAACTCGGCTATGTCGCCCTCGGTGGTGGTGCCGAGCACTTTGACCACGGCGGCGGCGGTGTCGGCGGGCTCGTGCCGCTCCAGAGCACCGGCGACCGCGGTGGACATGTGGTGCAACCCGGCGATACGAGCCACCAGCCGTCCCAAACCCGCGTCTCGGGGGATGGTGTTGGCTGCCATTCGATCGGCGCAGGCCGCCAGCAGCACGAAGGTGGACAGAAACCGTTCCGGCCCACTGCGTTCGAAGGCCAACTCCGATGTCACCTGTCGCCACCCGTCGCCGATTTCACCGAACACCATGTCGTCCGGAACGAAGACGCCGTCGAGAATGACCTCGTTGAAGTGGTGTGCACCGTTCATCGAGACGATCGGGCGGATCTCGACCCCGGGGCCGCGCAGGTCGACGATGAACTGACTGAGCCCAGCGTGGCGATGTCCGGGGTCGACCGGCGCGGTGCGGGCCAGCGCGATGAACGCCTCCGCCAGGTGCGCCCCGGAGGTCCACACCTTCGTACCGGACAGCGACCAGCCGCCGTCGACGCGCTCGGCGCGGGTTCGCACGCTGGCCAGATCCGATCCGGAGTCGGGCTCGCTCATCCCGATGCCGAAGAAGCATTCGCCGCGAACGATTCGCGGCAAAAAATGCGACTTCTGCTTCTCGGTGCCGTACTTCAGCAGCGACGGCACGATCTGACGATCAGCGATCCAGTGCGCGGCAACGGGTGCGCCCGCCGCCAGCAACTCCTCGGTGACCACAAACCGTTCCAGAAACGAGCGTCCGTGCCCGCCGTACTCGACCGGCACCGTCATGCCCAGCCAGCCCCGCGCGGCCAGCGCGGCGGTGAAATCCTCGTCCCAGCGGGACAGCCAGGCGTCCACGGACGGGGTGAACGCGCCGGCCGCGAGCTGATCGGCGACGAACTCACGTACTTCGGCGCGCAGCGACGCCGCCGCCGCATCCTCGATTCCGGCCGGTGGCACCAACCGGAACCGTCCCCTCAGCTGGTCCGCCACTTGGCGATGCGCTGTTCGTGCTCGGGGTCGCGGTGTGCCAGCGGCTGCATCGCCGCGGCCATGGCCAGCGTCGTCTCCAGCGAACCGGTACGTGACTCCTGCAGCAGGCGTTTGGCCATCCGCAGGGAATGTGACGGGTTCTTGGCGATCCGCTCGGCGAGTTCCCGGGCCTGCGGGAGCAGCTCCTCATGCGGCACCACCCGGCTGACCAGTCCCCATTCCAGTGCGGTCGCCGCATCGATCCGGTCGCCGGTGAACGTCATCTCGGCCGCACGTTCATAGCCCGCGACACGCTGCAGGAACCAGGTGCCGCCGTCACCGGGAATGAGTCCGAGCTGCACGAAGCTTTCGGCGAAAGATGCGCGCTCCGAAGCGATCCGGATGTCGCACATCATCGCCACATCGCATCCGGCACCGATCGCCGCGCCGTTGACCGCGGCGATCAACGGCACCTCGAGCCGGCCCAGCGCCCGCGGGATCCGCTGGATCCCGTCGACGTAGGCGTAGCGCTGATCGAGGGCACCCAGACCGAACATCCCCGCCTGGTCGGCCATCTCCTTGACGTTGCCACCGGCCGAGAAGATCTTGCCTTCACCGGTGAGGATGACCGCGCGGACCTCGGTGTCGGTGTTTGCGCTGTCGACCGCGTCCTCGAACGCGGCGATGACGTCTTTCCCGGTGATCGCGTTCCCGACGGCGGGCAGATTGATGGTCCACGTCCGGATCGGTCCGTCGGTGGCAATGACTAGTGGCTCGGCGGGGTTGCTCATGCTGGCAACTGTAGGGACCGTGTCCCGCTGAGAGGAAAGGGCGGTCGCCTGGGTGCCTCGCGGCTTCGATACTGAGCGGCATGGCCTCGCTTGATCTCGAAGAACTTCGGGCGAACCTGAGATCAGCTGATCCGGGCGTCCTGGTCGCCGTGCTGGCCCAGCTGACCGGGGATGTGTCGGTGCTCGACCGCTTCGCGCCCAAGATCGCCCACGTCCCGGATCCGCCCGAGCGGGCGGGCGTCACCGACGCCGCGACTGCCGAAATCCTGGTAGAGGCCCTGGTCGCAGCCCTCGGTACGGAGCGGCCGGTGGGGGAGTTCGATGATGTCGAGTTGTTCCGGCGAGCCCTACCGGTGGCCCTGGGCGGCCCGGTTGACGACGAGTTCGTTCCGCTGCTGCTCGAGCAGGGTGGTTTCCAGCTCTCCCAGCCCACGCTGCCGCGCGCGGTCCCGATCCCGCCGACGACGACCGTGGCCATCATCGGTGCAGGCATCGCGGGCATGATCACCGCGTTGGCCGCGGCCGACGCCGGCGTCGGATTTCAGATTTTCGACCGCAACGACGAGGTCGGGGGGACCTGGCTGACCACGACCTACCCGGGCATCGGTGTGGACACTCCGTCCGCGTACTACTCGCTGTCCCGGGATCTGAACCCGGACTGGACGAGCTACTACCCGCAGGGTGCGGAGTATCAGGCTTACCTGGTATCGCTAGCCGACAAATACGATCTGCGCACCCACACCCGTTTCGGCACCGAAGTCGAGGCGCTGTGGTGGGACGAGGACCGCGCGCAGTGGCAGATCCACGCGGCGGACCGCGCCGGCAAGCGCGACGTCAGCTATGCCCGTGTGGTGGTCACCGCGGCCGGCTACCTCAACCGGCCGCGCTGGCCGGACCTGCCCGGCCGAGAGTCGTTCGAAGGCATCAGCATTCACTCCGCGGACTGGGATGCCTCGCTGGATCTGAGCGGTCGTCGCGTCGCGGTCATCGGCGCCGGTTGCACCGCCGTGCAAATCGTGGACGCATGCGTCGACGACGTCGAACACCTGACCGTGTTCCAGCGGCAACCGCACTGGGTGGCTCCACGCAAACGACTGACCGACGATGTGCCCGAGCACCGCCGCTACCTCGGCCGGCACGTGCCCTACTACGCGAACTGGAACCGGCTGAAGTCGTTCTGGGGTACGGCCGACAACAATTACCCGGTCATCCTGCGCGACCCCGGCTGGGCCGAAACGCATCTGTCCATCTCGCCGGCCAACGACGTGCTGCTGCAGATGTGCCTCGAATATATCGACCGAACTTTCGGCGCCGGAACGGAATTGGCCCAGAAGGTCACGCCCGATTTCGCGCCGTACGGCAAGCGGATCATCCGCGATCCGGGCGGCTATTACGCGGCGCTGACCCGCGACCACGTCGACGTCGAGGCATGCGAACCGTCGGCGGTCAACACGAAAGGCATTGTCACACAGGACGGCAGGCAGATCGACCTCGATGTGATCATCTACGCCACCGGGTATCACCTGGATTTTCTGTCCACCCTCGACATCCGCGGCCGCGACGGACGTCGACTCGCCGACGTGTGGGGCGACAGCCCCGCCGCCTACCGGGGCGGCACCGTACCGGGATTCCCGAACCTGTTCATCAACTCCGCGCCAAACTACAGTCCGGGCCACGGCGCCGGCGCCAACTTCTCGATGGAGGTGATGGCCCACTACATCGTCGAGTGCCTGCAACTGATGGCGCTACGCGATGCAACCGTCATAGAGGTGACGCGGCAGGCCTACGACGAGTACGTCGCGGCCATCGATGAGGCGATGGCAGGCACGGTGTGGTGCCACACGCCCAACGCGCACACCTATTACCGCTCGGGTTCCGGACGGGTGGTGGTAGCCACCCCGTTCCGGCTGGTCGACTTGTGGCATCAGCACCGGGCGCCCGTCGAAGACCACTTCGAGTTGCGATGACCGAGTTGCTTTCGGGTAGAACGGCTTTGGTGACCGGTAGCAGCCGGGGGATTGGCCGCGCCATCGCGCGACGACTCGCCGCCGAAGGCGCCACGGTGGTGGTGACGGCCCGATCTCACGCTCAGTCCACGTCGACGCGGGCCGGCGCGACCACCACCTTGCCGGGCACCATCGCGGAGACTGTCGCATTGATCGACGACGCCGGCGGCCGGGCGCTAGGTATCGCGGCGGACCTGGAAGACCCCACGCAGCGAGATGGGTTGATCGAACGGGTGATTGAGCACACCGGGCGCCTCGACATCCTGGTCAACAACGCGGGATTCGCCGACTATTCGACGGTCGAGAACATGCCGCTGGACACCTTCGAGCGCACGATCGAGCACTACCTCCGCATTCCGTTCGTCCTGACCAAAGCCGCCATCCCGGTCATGCGCCGCCAAGGCGCCGGTTGGATCGTCAACATCGGCTCGGTCACCGGTGTGGCGCCCATGCGTCCCTACCGGGACTACAACAAGACCGCCGGCGACGTCGTCTATGCGTCCTGCAAGGCCGCGCTGCACCGGTTCACGCAGGGAGTGGCCGCCGAACTGCTGGGCGCCGACATCGCCGTCAACTGCGTCGCGCCGTCGACCGCGATCCGCACTCCCGGTGCGGCGCAACTGATCCCCGACTCGTTTCCCACCGAACCGGTGGAATATCTGGCCGAAACCGTGCTGGCGATGTGCCATCGCCCGGCCGCCGAGCGCACCGGGTTGGTGGCGTTCAGCTTGCACTATCCGTGGTTGCACTCTCTGCCGGTGCATTCCCTGGACGGGGCCTCGATCCTGCCGCCGCTGGAGCCACCCGCAACAGCCAACCCGAACATCCGGCCCGCGGGGGTGTAGCAGCTCAGCGCGTCTGTGGGAGGCGTTCCCACCTTGCGGCTTCGGGCAGCACGCAGAAGCTGTGGCACAACCGGTCCCGGACAATCACGTCGGGGCATTCGGGATCAAACCAGCGGTCCACCACCGCCCAGTGGATCGGATGCATCAGATACGGACCCACCAGGCCATCGACGTCGGTGAAGCCCTGCTCGAACACATGCGTCCACGGTGAGGAGCCCACCGCCTCCTGTACGCGGCTCAATTGCCAAGCGGTGATGGTCTTTACGTACCGCGGCATGGCCCCCAGTTCGTCCTCGAAGCGCGCGACGGTGGCGGCGGCGGTGCCGGGCGCTACCCGCAGCAACAAGGTGCGGTAGACGGTGCCGCTGACGGCGTCGACGCGAACCGGGGATCCCGAATAGCCGGCGCCGTTGACCCGTTCCACGGCGGGGTCGGCAAGCACAGCCGCGAAATCCGGTTCGAGCGAACGCCAGTCGGACTCGGATCCGAAGCGCAGATGAACGAGAACATCGCCGCCGTTGCGTGAGCCGGGCATCGTCGGCTCCACGATCCGGTAGGGCGCGCGCGTCGCGACAGCACGCAGGCCGGCGAGGACGCGTGTTCGGCTGGACTCGGACACGTCGAGCAACCGGGTGACGCTATACATCGCACAGCTCGTCCACGTCGTCGGCGGCGGCAGCGAAGGAGCGCGACCGCTCGACGACCAATTCGCTGATCCGCGACCACCATTCGGCCAGGCCGGGATCCGGGCGACCCTGCCACGTCATCTCCCACCAAGCCTGCACGTTGGGCAGCGTCCAGGTGATCGTGACGGTGTTGCCGGCGTCGTCGAACCAGATCGGTGGGCTGACCAAGACGTCACGTAACGTCATGCCCCGCGCGCGGGCACCGGGTGCGTACTCGGCGAGATAAGCGTCGACGAACCGTCGCCCGCACCCCGGCCGGGTCAGTACCCGGTCGATCACGTACACCAGGCCCTCACTCATGGGCGGGCTCCAGAGCGGCGCGCAGCGTTTCGCATGCCTGTTGCCGCGCTACCGCCGCGATGTCGAGTGTCGGCATGCTCAGGAAACCATGTATCGCGCCGTCGAACCGCAGGCATGTCACCGGTACGCCCGCGGCGTCAAGGGCATCCGCGTAGTCCAGCGCCTCGTCGCGCAACGGGTCGTGCCCGGCGATCACCATGACAACGGGTGGCAGTCCGGACAATTCGCCGTTCGACGGTGCGGCATAGGGGTGGGTGCGATCGTCGAGCCTGGGCACGTACTGGTCCCAGTACCACTGCATGGCCGGCTTCGGGTTGTAGTAACCGCGGCCGAAGAGCCGGTAGGACTCGGTGTCGAAGTCGGGTGTGAGCACGGGGTAGATCAGCAGTTGCGCGGCCAGACCGGGTCCGCCGCGGTCACGGGCCTTGAGTGCGGTCACGGCGGCCAAGTTGCCGCCGGCGCTGTCACCGCCAACCGCGACGCGGCCGGTGTCGCCACCGAACGCGCCGGACGCTGCCGCCTGGACGACGGCGTACATGTCCTCGACCGCGGCCGGCCAGGGATGCTCCGGCGCCAACCGGTATCCGACCGAGACAACCACGGCGGGAACAGCATTGGCGAGACTTCGGCACAGCGCGTCGTGACTGTCCAGATCGCAGAACACGAACCCGCCGCCGTGCGCGTAGACCAGCACCGGCTGCCCCTCGCCCGCGGGCCGGTACACCCGCACCGGGAGGTCCCCGCCCGGCCCGGCGACGACGTCGTCGCGGACCTTCCGGACCGGTTCGGGTTCGGCGGACGCAACGAACCTGGCCCGGATGGCGGCTCGGGCCTCGGCGCCGGTCATGGTGTGCACCGCTGGGAAGCCGGAGTCCAAAGTTTCCAGCAGTCCGGCGATCTGGGGGTCGAGACTCACGCGTACTGCAGGGCCGGACGCAGCGGGCGCAGCGGCTGCAGGGTTGGGGCGACTCGCTGCGGCCCGTCTTCCACGTTGCGCCAGATGCCCATCGCGATCATGCGGACCGGCGCGGCCAGGCGCTGATCGAACATCATCCGCTTCATCGGCCCGCACACCGACACCGCCGCCACTGCCTCGCCGGGCGCACCGATCGGGGCCGCGACGCACCCGAATCCGAGCAGCGACTCCTCCCGCTCGAACGCCACGCCATGTGCCCGTACCTTCGCCAACTCGGCGGCAAGTTGCGACCCGGTGCAGATCGAGTACTTCGTCTTGCGAACCCGCACATCCACTTCCGACGCTTCGCCGTAGGCCATCATCGCCTTGCCGACGGCCGTGCAGTGCGCCGGCTGCCGTCCACCCACGCGGGTCGGGATGCCGTCGCAGAGCCGGTCGCCGACCTTGTCCAGATACAGCACGTCGGCCCCGTCCAATACCGCCAGGTGTACGACAAGCCCGGTGGCGCGGTGCAATTCGGCCAGCAGGGGTTTGGCCGCGCGCACCAGCCGGTCCTGGTGCACGGCCAGCGAACCCAGCTCGACCAGGCGCATGCCGAGCTCGTAGTCACGGCCGTTGCGGCGCAGCCAGCGCAGTTGCACCAGCCGATCGAGCATCCGGTGTGCCGACGAGCGGGGTAGGCCGGTGCGCCGCACGATCTGGGCCAGGGTGAGCCGTCCCGGTCCGTCGAACGCGTCCAGCACCAGGGAGATGCGGTCGATGACGGCACTTGGTGTGGCTGTCTCGTCAGGCATAGAGCCTCCTAAGCGATATATTCCTATTAGGAATATCACACCGATGTGGCGCTTGTCACCGACACGGCGAGCAGACGCAAAAGCACCCGAAAATCTACGTTTTCGGGTGCTTTTGCGTCTGTTCGCGCCAAGAGCGCCGCCGCCACAAGCGCGGCACGCGGCGCTGGGGCACTCACATGCGCATGGCGGCGGGCGGCTCCGGGATCCACTGGTGACCCCAGTAGCTGTCGGCCGTGATTTCCTCTGCGGTGTAATAGGTTTCGTCGACCCGCATCCCGTCGGTACCGAACTCGATGTCCCAGTCGCCGGGGGCGCGCACGTAGAACGACACCATCTTGTCGTTGGTGTGCCGTCCCAGGGTGGAGGAAACGGTGAAACCGTCGGCGTTGACGCGGTCCAGTGCCTGGCCGACGGCATCGAGGGTGTCGACTTCGACCATGACATGTACCAGTCCCGGGTCGCGCTGGTGCATCGCCGGGGCGATCGCCAGGCTGTGATGACGCGCATTGATCCCCAGGAAGCGCACCCGGATCGGACCGAATTCGGCCGGCAGCGGTATCCGGAAGGCGCCGCGAGACCGGAAACCCAGTACGTCGGTGTAGAACTCGAACAGTCCCTTGGGATCGCTCGCCGGCACCACGACGTGGCCCAGCCCCTGATCGCCGGTCACGAACTTTGCGCCGAACGGCGTGACCACCGGGCTGTGGTCCAGCACGGCGCCGTGGAACACCTCCAGCGTCGTCCCGGCCGGATCCTCGAAAGTGATCACCTCTTCGACGCGGCGGGCGTCCGCCTCCTTGACGGACAATTCCTTGAACGCGACGCCGGCCCCGTCCAGCGCGGCCTTGACCCGCTGCAATGCCGCGTGGTCGCGCACTTCCCAGCCGACAGTGATCACCCGGTCGACGTCACCCGGCACCACGATGATGCGGGCGGCGCGCTCGTCCATGCGCAGGTACAGCGCCGAACTGTCGGGACCTTTCCCTTCGGCGAAACCGAGCACACCGAAGGCGAACCGCCGCCACCGCTCGATGTCGTTGGTCGAAACCGTGATGTAGCCAAGGCTTTTCAGTTCGCTCACCGCAGGCCTCAGATCAGTGCCCGCAGCGGGCCCATCGGGGGCTCGACACCCAGGGAGCTGAGCGACGACGCGTGATAGGTGGAGCCGGGGACGTGGATGGCGTGCATCTGGCCGACGTGCACGTCGCGCCAATACCGTTGCAGTGGCTTGTCCATTCGCGCCGCGTTGCCGCCGGAGCGGGCGAAGATCTCGTCGACGGCCGACACGGCACGCCACACGGCGCGGATCTGGGTGCGTCGGCCCGCCGCACGGTCGGCGAACGACACTTCCTTGCCGGCGGCCACCAGGTCGTAGATGCGGTCGGCGTTGGCCAGCAGTTCCTGCCGGGCCGCGTTGATGTCGGCTGCGGCCTCGCCGATCGCGTACATGACGTAGGGGTCGTCTTTGATCGCGGTGCCCGTCGCGCCGACCCGCTCCCGCTGATAGTCCAGGTGCGCGGCCAGTGCGCCTTCGGCGATCCCGATGGTCGCCGCGGAGATGCCCAGCGGGAACATCGTCGACCACGGCATCAGGTACAGCGGCTCGGTCATGCCGGCTTCCCGCTGCGCGGTACCGTCCATGACCTTGGTGGCGTCCATTGTCCGGTAGGCCGGCACGAACGCATCCTTGACGATGACGTCCTTGGAGCCGGTTCCCCGCAGCCCCACCACATTCCACGAGTCGTCGACGATCTCGTAGTCCTTGCGGGGCAGGATCATGTGCAACATCTGCGGCGGCATCAGCGGCACGCCCTCGGGGTTGGCGAGCATCGCGCCCAGGATGATCCAGTCGCAGTGGTCGGTGCCGGAGCTGAACTGCCACCGGCCGTTGAAGACGTAGCCCCCATCGACCGGCCGGGCGACTCCCTGCGGCGCGTACGGGGACGCCATCCAGGTGTCCACGTCGTCGGCCCAGATCTCGGCGGCGACCTTGGGGTCGGCGTAGGCGAGCTGGTAAGGATGCACGCCCACCACGCCGACGATCCATCCGGCGGCCGGATCGAGTGCCGCCGTCGCCATCGTCGTCTCGGCGAACTCGCGGGGGTGGACCTCGAACCCCTGGTACTGCTTGGTTTGCAGCAGGCGGATCAGCCCGGCCGACTTCATCATCTTGACCGTCTCGTCGGTGAGGCGGCCGATGCGCTCGGCTTCGGGGCCCTGCTCGCGCAGTTGGTCGGCTATCTCGACTACTCGATCTATAACCCGCTCGCTCATGCTGTCGTCCTAACGTGTGTGGGCTCATCTAATGGTGTACCGCAGCGGGCGGGGAAACCGAAGGCGATCCCGATGAACGGGAGGGGTCTGTGTTCGCGGGCGTCGAGGTCTTACGGTGGATGCTTGTGAGCTCCGATCAGCCTCTCGACGTCGTGGTCGTAGGTGCCGGCTTCGCCGGTCTGTACGCCCTGCACAAGCTGCGCGCCCAGGGGCTGAGGGTGCTGGTGGTCGAGGCTGCTTCCGAGCTCGGCGGCACCTGGTACTTCAACCGCTATCCCGGCGCCCGCTGCGACGTGGAAAGCGTCGACTACTGTTACTCGTTCTCCGAGGAACTGCAGCAGGAATGGGACTGGACCGAGAAGTACGCCACTCAGCCCGAGATCCTGCGTTATCTGAACTGGGTCGCCGACAAACTCGACCTGCGCCGCGACATCGTGCTCAACACCCGCGTCGTTTCGGCGGTGCTCGACGAGGCGACGCTGCGGTGGACTCTGCGCACCGACACCGGCGAGACCTGGACGGCGCGGTTCTGCCTGATGGCCACCGGGCCGCTGTCGGATGCGATGACTCCGAGCTTCGACGGACTGGACACCTTCGGGGGCGAGATCTACCACACCGCCCACTGGCCGCACGAACCCGTGGACTTCACCGGCAAACGGGTGGCGGTCATCGGGACCGGATCCTCTGGCATCCAGACGATTCCGATCATCGCCGAGCAGGCCGCCCAACTCTACGTCTTCCAGCGCACCCCGAACTTCAGCGTTCCCGCCGGCAACAAACCCCTCACCGCAACCGAACTCGCGGAGATCAAGGCGGGTTACGCCGAACGCCGCCGGTTGTCCTGGCTCAGCGGTGGTGGCTCGCCGCACCTCACTGCGGACAAGCCGACCATGGAGTTCACCCCGGACGAGCGACGGGCGGCGTTCGAAAAGCGTTGGCAACTGGGCGGTGTGCTGTACTCGAAGACGTTCCCGGATCAGATGACGGACATGGCGGCCAATGACGAGGCCCGCCGGTTCTACGAGGAGAAGGTCCGCGCTGTGATCGACGATCCGGCGGTGGCCGAATTGTTGATCCCGAACGACCACCCGATCGGCACCAAACGAATCTGCACCGACAGCAACTATTTTCAGACATTCAACAAACCGAACGTGTCGCTGATCAGCGTTCGTGCCACGCCGATCGAATCGATCGACGCCACCGGGATCAACACCAGCGAAACACATTACGACCTCGACGCCATCGTCTTCGCCACCGGATTCGACGCCCTGACCGGTGCGCTGGGCAAGATCGACATCGCCGGGCGCGACGGAGTGCGGTTGCGCGACAACTGGGCCCACGGTCCCCGCACCTATCTGGGGTTGGGCATCGACGGATTCCCCAACCTGTTCGTCATCTCCGGTCCCGGAGCCCCGGCCGTGCTGGCCAACATGGTTTTACACGCCGAGGCACACGTGAACTGGATTGCCGACGCCATCGGCTACCTCGACGACCACTCTTACGCCGCGATGGAACCCACCCGGGACGCGGTGGACGGTTGGGTCGCCGAATTGGCGCGCCGCGCCGACGCATCGCTGTTCGTCAAGGCGGACTCGTGGTATCTGGGCGCAAACGTCCCCGGAAAGCCCAGGGGTTTCATGCTTTTCGTGGGTGGATTCGCCACCTACAACCAGATCTGTGCCGAGGTCGCCGACGCCGGCTACAAGGGATTCGACTTCGTCAAACAGCCATGACAGCGGGTTTGCAGGACAAGGTCGTCCTGGTCACCGGGGCGTCGCGCGGCACCGGCCGAGTGCACTGCCAGCGGTTCGCCGACGAAGGTGCCGACGTGATCGCGCTGGACTTCCCGGAGGCAGCCGACGAATTGCGCATAACCGCAACCGAAGTCGAGAGCCGGGGTCGTCGCTGTGCGACGGGTCTGGCGGACGTCGCCGATCTGGCGGCTCTCACCGCCGCGGTGGACACCGCGGTGGCCGAGTTGGGACGCCTGGACGTGGTGATCGCCAACGCCGGGATCCACACGGCCGGCGCGCCGTCATGGGAACTCGACCCGCAGGTGTGGCAGCGCACCCTCGACATCAACCTGACCGGGGTGTGGCACACGGTCCGGGCCTCGGTGCCCCACATCGGGCCGGACGGAGGATCGGTCGTCATCATCAGCTCCACCAACGGGCTCCGCGGCACCGCCAACACCGCCCACTACACCGCCAGCAAGCACGCCGTGGTCGGCTTGGCGCGCACCCTGGCCAACGAGCTCGGACCCCGCCGGATCCGGGTCAACACCGTGCACCCCGGTGCGGTGGCCACTCCGATGGTGTTGAACGAGAACACTTTCCGCCGTCTACGCCCCGACCTGGCGAACCCGACGGCAGCCGACGCCGCCGAGGTGTTGACGGCGCGCAACCTGCTGCCGGTGCCGTGGGTCGAGCCGGTCGACATCGCCAACGCCGTGCTGTTCCTCGCCTCCGAACAGGGCCGCTACATCACCGGCACCCAGCTCGTCGTCGACGCCGGGCTCACCCAGAAGACGACATGACAAGGCTGCACGGCAAAACGGCACTGATCACCGGCGCTGCCCGCGGCATCGGGCGTGCGCAAGCGGTGCGCTTCGCGCAGGAGGGCGCCGACATCGTCGCGCTGGACATCTGCGGCCCCGTCGACACGGTGATCATTCCGCACAGCACGCCGGGCGACCTCGACGAGACAGCCCGGCTGGTCACCGAGGCGGGTGCACGCATCCACACCGAAGTCGTCGACGTGCGCGATCTGACCGCCATGCGCGCCGCCGCGGACCGCGGCGCCGAACAGTTCGGCGGACTGGACATCGTCTGCGCGACCGCCGGAATCACCTCGCGCGCAACGGCTGCCGATATGGGTGAGGACGCGTGGCGCACCATGCTCGACGTCAACCTGACCGGGGTGTGGCACACCTGCCGGGTCACCGCACCGCACTTGATCGCTCGCGGCGCCGGCGCGATGGTGCTGACCAATTCGATCGCCGGGATGCGCGGTCTGGTCGGCGTGGCGCACTACACCGCCGCCAAACACGGCGTCACCGGCCTGATGAGAAGCCTGGCCCACGAGCTTGCGCCGCACGGTATCCGGGTGAACTGTGTGCATCCCACCAACGTCGACACCCCGATGATCCAGAACGAGGCCGTCAGCAGCGCGTTTCGTCCCGACCTGGACCGTCCGCCGACCCGCGCCGAGTTCGCTGAGGCCGCGCGGACCATGAACCTGCTCGCGGTGCCGTGGGTGGAGCCGGTGGACGTCGCGAATGCGACGCTGTTTCTGGCGTCCGACGAGGCGCGCTACATCACCGCGGTGAACCTGCCCGTCGACGCGGGCGCCACCCAGCGATGAGGAGGGGCGAAAACATGACGTTGGCAACGCAGTACGGGCCATGGGCGGTGATCGCCGGAGGCTCGGAGGGGGTCGGTGCCGAGTTCGCCCGGCAACTGGCGCACGACGGGGTCAATCTGGTGCTGATCGCCCGTAACCTACAGCCACTGGAGGAGACCGCGACGAGCTGCCGCGAAATCGGGGTGCAGGTGCGGGCCGTTGCGGTGGATCTGCTTGACCCGGAGGCGATTTCACGTATCCGGACCGAGGCGGCCGACCTCGAGGTCGGCTTGCTGATCTACAACGCCGGTGCCAACACCTGCCGAGAACAGTTCCTGGACGCCGACCTGGCCGCGATCACCCGCGTGATCGACTTGAACGTGACCCGAATGCTGGAACTCGTCCAGCACTTCGGCCGATCCATGCGCGAGCGGGGCCGCGGCGGCATCATCCTGGTCGGTTCGATCGCCGGGTCGTACGGCTCGATGCGACAGTCGGCCTACACCGGAGTCAAGGCGTTCAGCCGGGTGTTCGCCGAAAGCCTGTGGCTCGAGTTGCGCGACTACAACGTCGACGTACTCGAACTCCTGTTGGGGGTGACCCGCACCCCGGCCATGGAACGGGCCGGACTCAACTTCGACGTGCCTGGTCTGGTCGTGTCCGAACCGGCCGATGTGGCGCGTGAGGGGCTGGCGAATCTGGGCAACGGGCCGGTGCACATCGCCGGTGATAATGCCGCCTCGGTGCGGTGGGGCAGTGGACCGGACCGCGCGGCGATCGTCCTGGGCGCGCACCAGCGAGTCCAGGCGTTGATCGGGGGTGACTCATGACCGACGTCGAGTACCTCGCTGCCCGGCTGCGGTTGCTGGAGGACGAACGCGACATCGCCCGCCTGATCGCCTCGTACGGTCCGGCAGTCGATGCCGGCGATCCCGATGCGACCGCGCGGTTGTGGGCCGAGGACGGCGTCTACGACGTGGACCTGATGCGCATGGAAGGTCGCGCCGAGGTGCATGCCATGGTCAGTTCCGCGGCGCACCAGAAAATGGTGGCAGCCGGGTGTTGCCATTTTCTGGGGCCCTGTGTGGTGACGGTCGACGGCGACTCCGCGGTGGCGGTGTGCGAGTCGCTGGTATTGGTCCGCGACGGCCGGGGGTACCGCGTCTGGCGTTGCACTGCAAACCATTTCGTGCTGCACCGGATCGACGGGCAGTGGCGGATCGGTACCCGCACCAGCCGGGTGCTGGACGGAAACCCGCAAGCGCACGCGCTGCTCACGAAGGACCTATCTAGATAGGAACGCCAGCACGGTGCTCTCGAACGCCGCCTTGGCCTCGATCATCGCCCAGTGCCCACAGTTGGGGAACACGTGCAGCTCCGCGTTCGGGATGGTGCGCATCGGGATCAGCGCCATGTCCAGCGGACTCACCCGGTCGTCGCGGCCCCACGTCAACAACGTGGGTGCGGTCACCTTGTGCATCACCGCCCACGGCATCGGCCGGTCGGCGGCGCTCATCGCCGCCATCATCGCCGAATACGCGGCCTTGCCGTACATCCGGCGCGCTGCGGCCAGCGTGTCGGGATCGGTGGCCAGCTGCCAACGTTCCTCGACGAGTTCCTCGGTGACCAGCGACTGGTCGTAGACCATCGACTTCAGCCAGTCGACGAGTCGCTGCCGGGTCGGGTCTTCGGTGAACTCCTGCAGCAACCGGATGCCTTCGCTGGGGCCGGGGCTGAAGGTGTTGGTGCCGATGCCACCGATCGTGACCAACCGGTCGATGCGGTCCGGGTTCCGGATGGCGAAGTTCACACCGACCCCGCCGCCCATCGAGTTTCCGACGATGTGCACCCGCTCGATCCCGAGGGCATCCAGGAACGGCGCCACCACACCCTGCGCGGTGATCATCGGGTGGCCGCCGAGGTCGTCGGTGACGCCGAAGCCGGGGAATTCCAGTATTAGACAACGGAAGTGCGCGCTGAAGGCGGGCAACACCCCGCGGAAGTTGCGCCAGCCGGTGACGCCCGGGCCGGAGCCGTGCAGGAACAGCAAAGTCGGAGTGGGGCCGGCCGCCCAGTCGTAGTAGCGCAGGGTCCCGACGGAGGTGTCGATCTCACGCAGGTTGTCGATCGGGGCAGACGCGTTGGCCACGTCCGTCACCCTGCCATGACCACGCGGCGTGCGGGAACGCGTGTACCGCTGACCGGGCATCGAAGGTCCAAAGTCATCGGTTTCTAGGGACACCATGCCCTCGTCTGCGCGACGGGATCGCGCCATCGTGAAGACATGAGCGCGCATTTCCCGGATGACGGCACTGTTCGGACTGTCCTACGGCTGGCGTCGCGGGCGCCGTCAGTGCACAACACGCAACCCTGGCGCTGGCGGGTGGACGAAGCCAGTCTGCACCTCTACTGCGACTCGACGTTGCAGTTGCCCATCACCGACCCCGACGGTCGAGACCTGATCCTCAGTTGTGGTGCGGCGCTCAATCACTGCGTCGTCGCCTTAGCCGCGACGGGTTGGCACGCCAAGGTGACCCGGCTGCCCAACCCCGCTGACCCGAGTCACCTGGCGGCCGTCGAAGTCACTCCGCACCCGGCCGACCAGCCCGACATCATGATGGCCGCGGCGATACCGCGCCGGCGCACCGATCGGCGGCACTACAGTTTCTGGCCCGTCGCGACGGGCGACATCGCGCTGATGGTCGCGCGCACGGCCCGCACCGGCGTGGCGTTGCGTCAGATCGATGCCACCGACAAGCTGAACGAGATTGTGGCGGAATCGGTTTGGAACCACGTGAACGACCCGGAGTATCTCGCCGAGCTCACCGCGTGGAGTGGCCGGCACGCCTCGGCCGACGGAGTCCCGGCCCGCAGTACGCCGGAACCGGATTTGAATGCGGCGGTACCCGGCCGACTGTTTGCCCGTCCGGCGCTGGCCACTCCGGCCGGTGGGGCACCCGGCGTCGACAATGCCGCGATTCTGGCGCTGGGAACCGCGACCGACGACAGGTTGGCGTGGTTGCGGGCCGGCGAAGCCACCAGCGTCGTGCTGCTCACCGCGACCGCGCTGGGACTGTCCAGCTGCCCGGTCACCGAGCCGCTCGAGATCGGTGAGACGCGTGCGGCGGTGCGCTCGGACGTCTTCGGTGTCGACGGATATCCGCAGATGCTGCTCCGGGTGGGCTGGGCGCCCATCAACGCCGACCCGTTACCGTCTACGCCGCGTCGCGACCTCGACGACTTCGTCGAATGGATCGCCGACGGCCAACAGTCCGTCGCGCGTTAGGTTGAGGCCGGGCCGCCGTCAGGGGAGGCAGGCCCGGCTTGATTGAAGCGGAATCTGCGGCCTGTGACCATCTCGGCCAGCACCCGAACGTAATGCGTTTTCGTCGTCGACGTCCACGACAGCAAATCCGCACGCTCGGCTTCCGCGAGGTCTTCGTCGTCGCGCACCGAGCGGGCCACCCCCTTGACGATCACGCTCCAGCCTTCGGCGGTGGTGTATTCGTCGGCCTCGAAGACCACCTGATTGTTGATCGCGGTGCTGATCAACTTGGTGCCTTCGGCGGTGCGGAACAGCACGGTACGGCGCTGCACGGCGAAGTTGACCGGAAAAATCTGCGGCCGCCCGTCGACGCTGGTCACGAGGCGTCCGATGGGCACACTTCGCAGCAGATCCCAGCATTCACTCTCGGGCAAGATGGTGACGCCGTCACCGGAGCCTGACACCAGACCACTCCCTTCGGCAGTTGATCTTCTCAACCGTAACCGTAGCGAGGTCGCCCCGACCTCCCGCGCCGTCGAGTGCGACCGACCGATCGACCAATGGCCTGCCGGTGTGGACTTCAGTCCCTAGCGCCCGCCGACGCGATCGAATGATGATCAGGTCGAGAGAGTCGCGAGCCGCGGCGAAAGTGCGACGACAGACTGACTGGGGGTGGGACCGATGACGGCGGCGGGGCCGGATTTCGAGTTGATCCGTGCGGTGGTGGCACTCGCGTGCCGGGCTCCGTCGCTGCACAACAGTCAGCCCTGGCGCTGGATCGCCGAAGGAGCGACGCTGCACCTGTCGGCGGACCCGCGCCGGATGATGCACGCAACCGATCACTCCGGGCGTGAACTGAGGATCAGTTGTGGCGCCGTGCTGGATCACCTTCGGGTCGCGCTGGCGGCCGCCGGTTGGGACAGCAGCACCGAGCGGTTCGATGGCCACGCGGCTCACCTTGCGACACTTCATGTTTGGCCACAACAGGCCAGCGCGGCAGTCCTGAAGAGGGCCGAGGCGATACGGCGGCGGCGCACCGACCGGCTGCCGTTCGCCGCACCCACGGGATGGCCTGCGCTGCAGGCCGAGCTGCACAACGCGGCAGATCACCACGGCGTCCTGCTGGACGTGGTCGCCGACGAGCAGCGTCCCGCGCTGGCCGAGGCCTCCAAGCTCACCGAAACGCTGCGCAGTTACGACACTTCCTATGTGTCCGAATTACGTTGGTGGACTTCTCCTTTCGAGTCCGATGCGACCCACGTGCCGGACAGCGCGCTGATATCCAGCGACGAGGCCGCACGCGTCGACGTCGCGCGGGCCTTCCCGCCGGCGGGGCCCGGCCACCGCCGCGCCGGCATCGACCACGACCGGTCCAAAATCGTGGTGCTGTCCACCCGCGACGACGACCCGCGCGAGGTGCTGCGGTGCGGCGAGGCACTGTCGGCGGTACTGCTCGAGTGCACCGTGGCCGGGATGGCCACATGTACGTTGACGCACATGACCGAGATGGCCATGAGTCGCAACATCATCACCCAGATCACCGGCGGCGAGGGACACCCCCAGGCGCTGATCCGCGTCGGCAGGTCACCGGCCGACGGGCCGCATGGCGCACCCACGCCACGACGGCCGGTCTCCGAAGTACTCGAGTTCCGTGGGTGAGCAACGAATGGTTGGGTATCTCACACGGCCGGGGCTCCTCTGCCGATGGTGTTTGCGGGTATCCGAGAGCCGGTGCGAGAAAGGAATCAGATGACCACATCCGTCCAACGTCGAGGTCTGGTCGTCGGTGTCGACGGATCGCCGCCGTCGGATGCCGCGGTGACCTGGGCGGCTCGGGACGCGGCATTGCGCGGCGTCCCACTGACGCTGGTGCACATGCTCAACGCACGCGTGCCGACGTTCCCGCAGATTCCGTTGCCGGGCGGGGCGGCGGTGTGGCAGGACGACGACGGCCGCCGGATACTCGACGCGGCGGCCGAACTCGCTCGTGAAGCGGCAGGGGCGAGTCATACCCTCGACATCGCGACCGAACTGAAGACGTCGCCGCCGGTGCCCACCCTGGTCGAGTTCTCCGAGCGTGCGGAGATGGTCGTCGTCGGCAGCAACGGTCGCGGCGTGGTGGGGCGCGTGTTGGTGGGCTCGGTGAGTTCGGGCGTGCTGCGCGACGCCAAGTGCCCCGTCGTCGTCGTCCGGGACGAAGCACCCCCGCCTCCCGAGGACGCTCCGGTGCTGCTCGGCGTGGACGGGTCGGAGATCTCCGAAGTGGCGACGGGGATCGCGTTCGACGAGGCGTCCCGTCGTGGCGTCAAGCTGGTCGCCATCCATGCCTGGAGCGACAACGAGGTCCTCGACCTCGGCGGCTACGACTGGTCGGAGCTGGAGTCCCAAGCCGGCCAGGTGCTGCTGGAACGTCTGTCGGGTTGGGAGCAACGCTATCCCGACGTCACCATCGAGCGGCTGGTGGTCCGGGACAGCGCGGCTCGCGAGCTGATCGAACGGTCCCGTACCGCTCAGCTGCTGGTCGTCGGTAGCCACGGGCGCGGTCGCATCGAACGCCTGCTGCTCGGCTCGGTGAGCAATGCCGTCGTGCATTCGGTGCACATACCGGTCGTTGTGGCCCGACCCAC
>NZ_JCALCN010000045.1:0-23872 GCF_059812345.1 Mycobacterium sp. NGS59 | reverse complement strand
GTCTGCTCGGCGAACTTAGGTGACCAGCGTGACCGAGTTGGCGCGGCGCAGCTTGCCCGACGGCGTCTTGGGAATCGTCCCGGGACCCAGCACGACGACATTGCGGGGCCGCACGTCGACCTCTTTGACGACCTCGTGAGCCACGTCATGCTCGATACGGCGCACTTGGACCGGGTCCTCGAACGCGTTCGACTCGACCGCGACCGCGAAGGACTCACGGGAGTGCCCGGCGTCCAGACGCACCGCCACCGCACAACCGGGCCGGACGCCGTCGACCCGCCCGGCCGCCCGCTCGATGTCGGTCGGGTAGATGTTGCGCCCGGCCATGATGATGACGTCCTTGACGCGGCCGCACACCACGACGTGACCGTCGTCGGTGAGGTAGCCCAGATCGCCGGTGTCGTACCAGCCGTGCTCGTCCTGAGCCGGGATGAAGCCACCCATGGTGATGTAGCCGGGCGTGAGGCACTCCCCGCGCAGCTCGATGACACCGACTCCGCGCGACGGCATCACATTGCCGTCCTCGTCGACGATGCGGGCTTCCAGATCCTGCAGCAGCGGTCCCAGCGTGGCCAGCCGGCGGGTATTGCCCTTGGTGGCGGGGACGGCGCGGCGCAGCGCGGCCAGCAGGTCGGCGTCGACCTCGTCGACGACCAGACCGGAGTTGCACTTGGAGAAGGACACCGCCAGCGTCGTCTCGGCCATCCCGTAGGCCGGCAGGATCGCCGACGGTCGCAACCCGAACGGCCGTCCCGCGTCCAGCAGGTCCTCCACGTCGGCGGGTTCGACGGGCTCGGCGCCGGACAGCGCGAAACGCAGGGTCGACAGGTCGAACTGGCCCGGCTTGGCCTGGCGGCGCAACCGCTTGGCCAACAGCGCGTAGGCGAAGTTCGGAGCCGCGGTCATGGTGCCCTTGTACTTGTCGATCAACTTCGCCCACAGCAGCGTGTCACGCAGGAAGTCCATCGGCGTGACCTTGACCAACTCCGCGCCGAAGAACATCGGGATGGTGAGGAATCCGACCATGCCCATGTCGTGGAAGCAGGGCAGCCAGCTGACCATCACGTCTTTGTCGACGTCATACTCGGCGCCGACGAACATCGCTTCCGCGTTGGAGTAGATGTTGCGGTGGGTGATCTGAACCGCTTTGGGAGATCCCGTCGACCCGGACGTCAGCTGCATCAGCGCCAGGTCGTCCTCGCCGACCTCGATCGGGTCGATCGGGTCCGACGCGAGCAGGTCGGCGACGGTCAGGACCTTGATGCCTTTTTCCTCGAGCACCGGGATGGCCACGGTGAACGGCTCGGAGACGATGACGGCCTTGGCCTCGATCATGCCGATGACGGTCATGGTGTCGTCGGCCCACACCGCCAGGTCGGTGCGCGGGGTGGGCTGGTGCAGCATGGTCAGGCTGGCACCGCGCATCCACAACCCCTGCGCGGTCGGGGCGATCTCCACCGGGAAGCCGGCTAGCACCCCGACGGCGTCGCCGAGGCCGATGCCCGCAGCGGCCAGCCCGCCGGCGATAGAGCGGGCACGTTCGTGCACCTCGCCCCAGGTGTGACGGACGGGTTCGTGCGGTTCACCGGTGACCATGCCCGTCGTGGAGGTGCGGGCACTGCGGAACATCTTCTCGGTAAACCTGCTCACCCAAACCTCCTCGGTTCCAACGCATCCCTCAAGGTCCGAACTTCCATGTTCCACCCGCCAGATCTCGCTTCGAGGCAGGCGCGCGCACATATTGGGGAGCGGTTAGGTCTCGATTTGGTGATGAAGCGCGGCCATGCGCCGTGCGGCCGCGACTCGTCACCGCGGATTATCTTAAGCAACTCTTAAGTAACTGCAAAACCCTGACACGATATGAGTTCGATGTCACATCGAAGTCAAAGACCACCGTCGGTGGGCGCGGGCACCACGCGAGCCCCCGGCACCGGACCGGTGGCCACCCGGACGGTGCGGCAGACACCCGCACCCGACAGCTGCGTGCCGACGTCCACCGCCGCGTCCGCCGAGGCGCACAGGAACGCGCACGTCGGTCCCGAGCCGGACACGATCCCGGCCAGCGCGCCCGCCTCCACACCCGCACGCAGCGCCCGGCGCAACGCCGGATCCAGACTCACCGCGGCCGCCTGCATCTCGTTGCCCAGCAGCGGGGCGAGTTGCTGCGGGTCACCGGCGGCCAGCGCGGCCAGTACCGGCCCGGCCTCGTCGAGCCGCGGCGGATCGCCGACCTCGCGCAGTCGGTCCAGTTCGCCGTACACCTTCGGGGTCGACAACCCGCTGTCGGCGAACGCCAGCACCCAGTGAAATGTGTTGCGGGACAACACGGTGGCCAGCTCCTCGCCACGACCGGTCCCCAGCGCGGTGCCGCCGTGCAGCGCGAACGGCACGTCGCTGCCCAGCCGCGAGGCCAGCAGACGCAGGTCACGGCGCGGCAAGTTGAGTTCCCACAGCGAGTTCATCGCCACCAGCACCGCGGCCGCGTCGGCGCTGCCGCCGGCCATGCCGCCGGCGACCGGGATGGACTTGTCGATCAGGACCGACACGTCGGGCGCCCGGCCGACGTGCTCGGCCAACAGCTCCGCGGCACGCCAGGCCAGGTTGCGCTCGTCGGTGGGCAGCTTGTCGGCGCCCTCCCCCACCAGCTCGAGCGAGAGCACATCGGCGTTGCGCACCGTCACCTCGTCGAACAGCGACACGGCGTGGAACACCGTCGTCAACTCGTGATAGCCGTCGTCGCGCCGGTCACCCACGGCCAGGTACAGATTGACTTTCCCCGGCACCCGAACGGTGACCGACCCGGTGGGCACCCACAACTCTGCGGTGTTGCCGTCAGTCACCGCAGCAGACTAACTCTGCACCGGGTCCGCCGTGTCAGTCGAGTCACCGGAGCGCTGCAGCAGCCGCACGAAATCCTCGATCGACAGCGTCTCACCGCGACGAGCGGGGTCGATGCTGGCCGCCAGCAGCCGGTTCGCAGATTCGTTGCCTGACCCCGCCCACTCCACGAACGCGTTGCGGGATGTCTTGCGCCGCTGGGCGAAAGCGATGTCAACCAATTGGAAGACGCGGGTGCGGAACGCTTCGTCGGTGGGCCACGGCGACGTCTCGTAACGGTCGATGCGCACCAACCCGGAGTAGACCCGCGGAATGGGCCAGAACACCGTCGGCGACACCGTGCCGCAACGCCGTACCCGGCCGTAGAAGCCGACCTTGACGCTGGGGACGCCGTACTCCTTGCCGCCGGGCTCGGCGGCCAACCGGTCGGCGACCTCGGCCTGCACCATCACCGTCACGACCCGGATCGACGGAAACTCGGCCAGCAGGTGCAGCAGCGCCGGGACCGCGACGTTGTAGGGCAGATTCGCCACCACCGCCGTCGGTTGGGCTGCGAGCTCGTCGCGGCGCAGCGACAGCACGTCGCGGTTGATGACCGAGAAGCGCTGAATTTCACTGTCGGAGTGCTCGGCGATGGTCTGGGGCAGGCGCGCAGCCAACACCGGGTCGATCTCGACGGCGGTGACGGTCGCGCCGCGGTCGAGCAGCGCCAGCGTCAACGACCCCAACCCCGGCCCGACCTCCAGCACGACGTCCGACTTACCGATGCCGGAGGTCGTGACCACGCGTCGCACCGTGTTGGCGTCGTGGACGAAGTTCTGTCCCAGCGATTTCCGCGGGCGGAACTCAAGTTCTTTGGCTAGCCGCCGGATCTCGGTGCGCCCGAGCAACCGGATCGTCAGTGCGCACCGACCCGACCACTGCACACGGGCCACGCGCCCCAGCCTTGGCGCTGCCGGGTCACTTCGGCGATCGCGATCTGCTCTTCGCGGGTGGCCAGGTCAGCACGGGGCGCATACCGCAGCCCGCCGTTGGCGACCCAGGTGCCGAAGTCGAACTGCACCCCACCGTAGAAGCCGTTACCGGTGTTGATGGACCAGTTCCCACCGGCCTCGCAACCGGCCAGCGAATCCCAGATGCTGCCGTCGCTCACCGGGGGCACCTCGGTGCCCGGCTTGGCGCCCACCCGCACCACGGCTTCGCGGGCCGGTGCGACCACGGTATTGGAGATCGGCAACCGTCCGGTCTCGACGCCGTTGACCTGGGCTACCGCGAACGTCACGTCCTGGGTGCCCGGCATCCCGGGGTCCTCGACGATCTCGCGGCTCATGTTCAGCTCCGGGTCCTCGATGCGGCGCGCGGGCGGGGGCAGCGGCATCCGCTCGGTGACCCGCTCGATGCGGTTCCGGGTGACCAGGATCTGCATGCCGTCGACGACCGGGCTGCCGGCGTCGGGCAGTACCTGGTCGCTGTCCTGCAGCGGGGCGCCGGCGGCGGCGAGCAACCCGGCGACGTTGGGCGCCGGCAGGCGCACCGTGCGCACCATGCCGCCGTCGTTGATCTCGACCGTCTTGGCGCTCACCACCGGCAGCGACATGCCGGCCAGCGGAACCCGGCTGGCCCGGGAAGCGGCCGCGGGGGCGGTGTCGGTCATGGCCAGCTGGGCCAGCGCCTCGTCCACGGTGGACGCCGTGGTCCACACCTGGCGGGAGTTCTGTCCGTCCAGCGTGATCTGCAACGGCCGGCTGCGGCGCAGCACGATGGTGGCGGCGTCATCGACGCTGACGTCAGCGGCCGGGTAGAGGTCGTCCCGCTGGTCGACGGAGAACCCGTTCTCTTCGACGATGTCGATGACCCGCGACTTCATCGTGTTCACCCGGAGCGAGGTGCCGTCCACGGTCAGCGTCACGGTCTTGGATGCGGAGACGGCGAAGCCGCCGGCGAATGTCAATGCCAGTAATAAAGCGCCAACTACCAGGCGCAACACCGGTGATTCAGTTTGATGAAGTTTAGTAATTAAATTCAATGTCAATTCCGTGTCTGTCTCTTGACTTACCGACCCACCACAACCCTGTGCGAGCAACCACTCTGGAGCGAGCTTCCAGACCTTATTCAGCTGAAATGACAAAATGGGCCCAGCGGCCCACCCGTACGATCACAAGACGGTAACGAACCGTCCATTGCTGAGCAACTCCGGCTCGCGGATGTTAGGCGCCAGGCCCGGGTCAAACGGCCAGTCGATACGCCCGACGGGCGTTGCTCGTGGTGACTTCCGCCAATTCTTCGGCGGGCCGATCGACCAGTTCAGCCAGCGCGCGCACGGTGTAGGGCAGACAGTAAGGTTCGTTCGCTGCGCCCCGGTACGGGTGTGGCGTCAAAAACGGTGCGTCGGTCTCCACCAGAAGTTGCCCGATCGGTATCAGCGCGACGGCTTCGCGCAGGGCGCGCGCGTTGCGGAAGCTCACCGTCCCGGACAGGCTCAGCAACCATCCGCTCGCCACGCACTCGCGCGCCATCGCGCTGTCCGAGGAGAAGCAGTGGAAGATCACCGTGTCCGGGGCGCCCTCGGCGCGCAGTACGTCGAGCACCTCGCGGTCGGCGTCGCGGTTGTGGATCATCAGCGGCTTGCCGAGCCGCTTGGCCAGGTCGATGTGCCAGGCGAACGCCTCGCGCTGGACGTCCGGGCTCGCGCAACCGTCCAGCTTGCCGGGCCAGTACAGGTCCATGCCGGTCTCGCCGACGGCGACGACACGCGGATGGGCGGCCAGCGCCTCGATCTCAGTGCGCGCGGTGTCGGTGAGCGCGTCCGTGCGGGTCGGGTGCAGCGCCACCGCCCCGTAGACCCGCGAGTCCCATTCGCTGGCCTGCGCGACCCAGCGGGCCGAGTCCATGTCGTCGGCGATGGTGACCACGGCCTCGACGCCGACGGCGGCCGCCCGGTCCAGGATCGCCCGCACTCCCCCGGCGTCCGAGGCACCGCACGCGTCCAGGTGGGTGTGGGCGTCGATCAGCGGCGAAAGCGGCTCCGGGTCGGGCGGCGCTTCCCGTTCCCCAGATCGGTTGGAACTCACGCGCACACAATAGGGTGAATCTCGATGAAGCCCTACTACGTCACCAACGCGATCACCTATCCCAATGCCGCGCCGCATCTGGGACACGCTTATGAATTCATCTCCAGCGACGTCATCGCGAGGTTCAAGCGCCTGGACGGCTTCGACGTGCGTTACCTGACCGGCACCGACGAGCATGGACTCAAGATGGCTCAGGCCGCTGCCGCCGAGGGACTGCCCACCGCGGACCTGGCCCGCCGCAACTCCGATGTGTACCAGCGGCTGCAGCAGAAGCTGAACATCTCCTTCGACCGTTTCATCCGCACCACCGACGCCGACCACCACGAGGCGTCCAAGGAGATCTGGCGGCGCATCGAAGCCGCGGGCGACATCTATCTGGACGCATACTCCGGTTGGTATTCGGTACGCGACGAGCGGTTCTTCGTCGAATCGGAAACCACTGTCGTAGAAGGGGTTCGGGTCGCCGTCGAAACCGGCACGCCGGTGACCTGGACCGAGGAACAGACCTTCTTCTTCCGCCTCTCGGCCTACGCCGACAAGCTGCTGGCCCACTACGAGGCCAACCCGGACTTCATCGGACCCGAGGTGCGCCGCAACGAAGTCGTCAGCTTCGTTTCCGGTGGACTGCGGGATCTCTCCATCTCCCGGACGTCGTTCGACTGGGGGGTACAGGTACCCGGGCATCCCGGCCACGTCATGTACGTCTGGATCGACGCGCTCACCAATTACCTGACCGGAGTTGGCTTTCCGCGCACCGAGTCGGAATCGTTCCGCCGCTTCTGGCCGGCTGATCTGCACATCATCGGCAAAGACATCATCAGATTCCACGCCGTCTATTGGCCCGCGTTTCTGATGTCTGCCGGAATCGATTTGCCCCGAAGGGTTTTCGCGCACGGGTTCCTGCTCAACAGCGGCGAGAAGATGAGCAAGTCGGTGGGCAACATCGTCGACCCGGTCGCCCTGGTCGATACGTTCGGGGTGGATCAGATTCGCTATTTCCTGATGCGCGAGATCCCGTTCGGCCAGGACGGCAGCTACAGCGACGAGTCGATCATCACCCGGATCAACACCGACCTGGCCAACGAGTTGGGCAACCTGGCCCAGCGGTCGCTGTCCATGGTTGCCAAGAACCTGGGTGGCGCGGTGCCCGCACCCGGCGAGTTCAGCAGCGCCGACACCGAGTTGCTGGCCACCGCCGACGGCCTGCTGGAGCGGGTGCGCGCGCATTTCGACGTCCAAGCGATGCACCTTGCGCTGGAAGCGATTTGGTTGATGCTGGGTGATGCGAACAAGTATTTCTCGGCCCAGCAGCCGTGGGTGCTGCGCAAGAGCGAGTCCGAGTCCGACCAGGACCGGTTCCGCACGACGCTCTATGTCACCTGCGAGGTGGTCCGCATCGCTGCGCTCTTGGTCGCCCCGGTGATGCCCGAATCGTCGGCCAAGTTGCTGGATCTGCTCGGCCAGACCGATGACCAGCGGTCATTCACAGCCATCGAGACACGGCTGGCCCCCGGCACCGCGTTGCCGCCACCGACCGGAGTGTTCCCCCGGTATCAGCCGCCTAGCGAAGGCGAATGAAGTTAATTTTCGTCGTAGGCCATAATCTTGAGCGTGGAGCGAAGACGGAATCGGCAAATCAGCCAATCGCCGATGACCACCCTCAAAGAGTTGCCTGCCCTGGTGGTGCTGGAACGGATCCCGGTTCCGGTCCTCGCAGTCGCCGACGACGGCAGCATCCTGTTCACCAACACCGCTTTCGCCCAGATGGTGGGCAGCGAACCCGAAGAAGTGCTGGCGCTGCGGTTCGACGAGATCTTCCATCAGGCGCCGGAATCGGAATCGTCCCTGCTGTCCTTCGTCCATGCCCTGGCCAACATGGTGGTGGAACTGGCACACAAGGACGGTTCGGTGGTGCGCGCCCTGATGAGTCGCTCGGCCGTGCGGCGTGCCGACGACAGGTTCGCGTTGGCGGCTTTCCAGGATCTGACCGAACAGCTGTGGGAAGAAGAGCGCTGACTCGGTAGTGACGTATGTCACATGACGTTTGAGTAGGGCGACAGCGGGAACCTTGATCTGGCTGTCAAGGCATAGGTCGTGCGCGCGCAAGTCTGAGATCTCGGAATCCCGCCCCCGTAGCCGCGCCGGAATCGCAGAATACCCAAAGTCATGCTCTAGGCTTTTGTTGATACTTGCAGTATGGTTTTACGGGTGATCACCACTCGCAGGGATCTGGAGTCGTATCTAGCGGCGGATTTGCAGGCGCAAGGGTTGGAGCGCTGGCGGCTTCACTACCGGCTCCGGCACCGAGCGCCATACTTTCAGCGAGTGCTGCGCAAGACGGAATACTGGACGAACACCGCCCGGACACCCTTCGGCCACCTCGTCGCCTGTTACCTGCGGCTACGGCTGAAATTCCTGACCGAGAAGTTCGGAATCGGGATCTCCCCGAACTGTTTCGGACCGGGCCTGTCCGTCGCGCATATCGGCTGGGTTCACGTGCATCACCGGGCGAGAATCGGCGCGAACTGCCGGATCCACCAAGGTGTCACGATCGGCGAAGGACGTACGGGCGAGTACCCCACGATCGGCGACGACGTCTACATCTTCCCCGGCGCGATGGTGATCGGAGTCGACGTCGGTGACCGCGTCGGCATCTACGCCGGCGCCGTGGTGACCAAACCGGTGCCCGACGACGTCGACGTCGCCGGCGTTCCGGCCCGGATCATCAGGGACCGCCGCCCCAGTCAGGTTGCGAGCGCGGCGAGTTAGCTGGTTTCTGGCAGGGCGACGACGCGACCTTCCGGCGCGGCGGGCGGGGTGCTGCGCATCGCCTCCCGAGCCAGGAACTGCCGGAAATAGGGCAGCGAGGCTTCCGACGCGACACCGGGCAGCAACAGCATCCAGATCTGGCTCAATCGAGCGTTGAGCTCTCCGATCAGGCCCTCGTTGCTGCGGCTGCGCGACATCGCGATGGACAGCAACCGCGTACCGACCATGGCCCCGACGATCGTTTCGCTGAGTGCTCCCGGGTCGACGTCTTCGCGTAGGTCACCTTCGCTGATCGCCCGAGCGGCCTGAGTCGCCATTTCTGCCACCCAGCTCGCAGAGCAACGGGCCGCCGCGTCGTTGTACCCGCTCAGGGCCGCGACCAGCTGTTCGGCCGCCCGGGCCGTCTTGTCGGAGCTGAGCACGTGAGCGATCGCGAACGTGCCGTGGATCATGTTCTCCAGCGCGGGGGATGCCGATCCGCAGACATTGCGAAAAGCGCCGAGCAGCACCGCCGCACCCTCGTCGATGATGTCGGAGGCCAGCGCTTCTTTGGAGTCGAAGTGGTGGTAGAGGGCACCTTTGGTCATGCCCGTCCGCTCGATGATCGTGCCCCAACCGGCGGCCGCGTAGCCGACTTCGCTGAACACGTCGATCGCGGCGTCGAGGATCTTTCGCCGCGTCACCTCGGAACGAACCTGGCGCGCCATTGCGCTGCCCTCCCAATGATGTCGATCCGGTTAGGCGCCGGACCCGCACGTTCTATTTTTCCTGGTCAGCCGGTAAATACTAACAGCCGCCGCCACGCCGTTCTTGATCGCGCGTCCCAGATGGGGCCGATCAGTCCTTGGCAGCCGGGGCGGCGGTGGCCGAAATCGCGAGCGCGGTACGCCGTCTGACGAATTGAGTGAAATATTCGGTGCGGTCCGGTTCCAGGATTCCGGCCAGCACCAGCATGCAGTTGCATTCCAGATCGAGCAGGTACTGGCGCGGATCGTCGAGATCACTGGTCTGGCGCAGGCCCATGTACATCGACACGACGAGCCGCCCGACGTCGCGTGGCTGCCAGCGTGCCGAGACATCTCCCTCGGCGATGGCCCGCTCGGCGGCGTCGGCCAGCATGTCGATCCACCCGCTCAGCAGCTGCTTCTGCAGGCCCTCGGTCCGTCCGACCGACTCGATCAGGTGGGAAGCGGCCCTGGCCACGTCCTTGGTCATGTCTTTCACGGCAGCGAGATAGCAGAAGTCGATCAGGGTTTCCAGGCCGGAGAGCTGCCGTGCCAGCAGATCGTCGACCGATGCCCGGCCCTCGAGCGTGTGCTGGTTGATGATGGCCACCGCCAGCGCGTGCTTGGAGCGGAAATGAAAGTACATCGCGCCTTTGGTCAGCTCGGCCTCGGCGAGGATGTCGTCCAGCCCGACATCGTGGTACGGACGGCGGGCGAACTGGTGTGCTGCGGCGCGCAGAATCTGTTGGCGGGTGGTGTCTGCTCGTCCGTCGGTCTGTTCAGTCGTCATCTGACCCCGGTTGACGACACGCGGAGACTACGCGGCCGGCGCCGCTGAGCGTCACTTGCACCATCACGATGCCTTCCTCGAGCAGGACGTCCGGTTCGTGAGCCGAACGTACCCGGCGGGCTTGTCTCCGGCGGCCTGGGGCGCCACTTGCGAGGTTAGCAGTCTGGGTCCCTCACAACGTGGCGTACGCCACAAAAGATTGCATATTCGCTCCATAAATACTGAAGGTCAGTTTCAGACCTTCACATCGTCCCAAAAGTATGTATAGTCAGGTTTCAACAAGCTATTGGTTTGGGAACATGTTCCTAGCCGCACCAGCCGGCCACCGGAATCAAGCTCTGCATGAGGAGAGTCGCATGTCGTTCGTGACCACACACCCAGACGCCTTGACGGCTTCGGCCTCCACCCTGCAGGGCATCGGCTCGGCCGTCAGCACGAGCAGCACCGCCGCGGCGGTGCCGACGACCGCCCTGGCGCCCGCTGCCGCGGACGAGGTCTCCGCGCTCACCGCGATCCAGTTCGCCGCGCACGGCCAGCTGTACCAGGCCGTGAGTGCGCAGGCCGCCGAGATACACCAGATGTTCGTGCAGACCTTGCAGGTCAGCGCGGGTTCTTACGCCGCCACCGAAGCCGCCAACGCGGCCGCGGCGGGTTGACGAATCGGGGATACGGGGGGTTACGGCATGGATTTCGGCGCACTGCCACCAGAGATCAACTCTGCCCGGATGTATGCCGGCGCGGGGGCGGGACCATTGCTGGCCGCGTCCGTTGCGTGGGACGAGTTGGCTGCTGAACTGCAGTCGGCCGCGTCGGCATATTCGTCGGTGATCACGGGCATGACCAGCGGCCCGTGGCTGGGTCCGGCGGCGATCGGCGCAGCGTCGGCCGCCACGCCGTATGCGGTGTGGATGGAAGCCACGGCCGCCCAGGCCGAGGCCGCGGCCGGCCAGGCCCGCGCCGCAGTCGGGGCCTACGAGGCCGCCTACTCGATGACGGTCCCACCGATGGTGATCGCGGCCAATCGGGTATTGCTGGCCACGCTGGTCGCGACCAATTTCTTCGGTCAGAACTCGCCGGCGATCGCAGCCACCGAAGCGCACTACAGCGAGATGTGGGCCCAGGACGCGCTGGCGATGTACAGCTATGCGGCCGGTTCGGCTGCGGCTAGCACTCTGACACCGTTCGAGGCGCCGCCGCAGGTCACCGATGCCGCCGGAGTGGCCGCTCAGGCCACCGCGGTTTCGGAAGCCACCGGTGAGGCCGCGGCCACCCAAACCACGCTCGCCTCGCTGGTCAATGGGATGCCCACGACGTTGCAGAGCATGGCGGTTCCGGCGTCACTGAGCTCCGCCGCGCCGGGCGCCGCTTTGCCCATCGGCACCACCATGTCCAGCGGCGACATGTCCAACTACCTGAACATGGCCGTCATGCCCCTGTTCGCGCTGAGCAGCCTGCTGGGCATCGCCCAGAGCATGCAAGGCCTGTCGCAGGTCGGCGCGGTCGCGGCGGAAGCAGCCGAAGGCATGGCCGAAGCCGCCGCCCTCGGCGGCGCGGAGGCGGTTGGTGCAGGCGCATTGGGCGCCATGGGCCAGGCGGCGAGCCTGGGCTCGTTGTCGGTGCCGCCGGCCTGGACCAGCGTGATCCCCACCGCTCATCTGGCCGGGATCAGCTCGGCACTTCCGGGCGGGAACGGCGCCGCGCTGGGGGCGGTCCCGCCGAGCTTGCTGGGCGGGATGCCGCGCGGTGCCGCGGCGGCCGGCCCGGCTGCCGGTCCTCGATACGGACTGGTTCCCACGGTGATGGCCCAGCCGCCGTCGGCCGGATACGGCGCCGTCCTCTGACCCCGGATCTGACGACGATGTCGCATCACCGCGATCTCGGTTCAGTACGAGGTACCCCCCTCAGTAGGACCGCGACCTACCGATCTGCGGGCTTGATAGACGATCAGCAACCTCACAACTGCATCGCCGTACTTCAAGTCATCGTTGCAGCTTTAAATCATCACATTAGTATGTAATAATCAGGATAGAAGGTGGTTGGGTATGTATGTTCTTCCGGCCGCCCGGCGCGGAGCTGCACGGAGCTCAACCCGGGCAAGCGAGAACTCTGCCCTCGGCCCGAAGGGGGCATGGAAATGAAGGTCGTACTCTTCTGCGGCGGTTACGGCATGCGGATGCGCAGCGCGGACGGCGACCTCGTCCCCAAGCCGCTGCAGATGGTGGGTCCCCGCCCGCTGCTTTGGCACGTGATGCGCTACTACGCCCACTACGGGCACACGGAGTTCATTCTGTGCCTCGGCTACGGCCAGGCCATGGTCAAAGACTTCTTCGTCAACTACCGCGAGACCGAGTCCAACGACTTCGTGATGCGCGGCGGCAAGGTCGAACTGCTCGACACCGACATGTCGGACTGGACCATCACCTTCGTCGACACCGGCCTGGAGTCGCCGATCGGGGAGCGCCTGCGCCGGGTCCGGCAGTACCTCGGTGACGACGAGTACTTCCTGGCCAACTACGCCGACGTGCTCACCGACGCTCCGCTGGACACCATGATCGACCGATTCCACGAGACCGGAGCGGCGGCCTCGATGCTGGTCGTCCCCCCGCAGTCGTCGTTCCACTGCGTCGACGTCAGCACCGACGGCGACATCAAGGAAATAGCGCCGATCGCCAAGTTCCCGATCTGGGTGAACGGCGGATACTTCGTGCTGCGCCAGGACGTCATCGACCTGATCCCGGAAAACGGCGACCTGGTCGGCGACGCCTGCATGACGCTGGCGGGCACCGGCCGGCTGCTGGGTTACCAGCACGACGGTTTCTGGAAGCCGGCCGACACGTTCAAGGAGCGCGCCGAGCTCGACGCCGACTACAACAAGGGCATCCGTCCCTGGGCGGTCTGGGAAGCATGATCCCACTGACGCTCGGGTCGGGGGACGGCGTCGGTTCGGTCGCCGTCGTCGGAGCGCACTGCGACGACATCGCCATCGGTGCCGGCGGCACGTTGATGCAGTTGGAGCGCGCCAATCCCGGTCTGGTCATCCACGCGCTGGTGCTGACCGGCGCGGGCACCGACCGCGAGATCGAGGAAAAGGGCGCCCTTGCGGCGTTCTTCCCGAACGCCGACGTGCGGCTGACCGTCGCGGACCTGCCCGACGGCCGGCTTCCTGAGCACTGGGGAACGGTCAAGCGGCACCTCGCCGAATTCCGGCGCAGCTGCGAACCAGACCTGGTGCTGGGACCGCAGCGCAACGACTACCACCAGGATCACCGGTTGCTCGCCAAGCTGCTGCCGACCGAGTTCCGCGCACACCTGGTGCTGGGCTACGAGATCCTCAAGTGGGAGTCTGATCTGCCCAATCCCGCACTCTACGTGCCGATTTCAGACGAGCTAGCACACCACAAGGCCCGACTTCTCGCCCAGTGCTACCCGTCACAGACCGGCCGGGACTGGTTCGACGACGAGACATTCCTCGGGTTGATGCGGATCCGCGGCGTGCAATGCCGCGCCCGCTACGCCGAGGCGTTCGTAACCGAAAAGGCCGTACTGCACCTCCCGGCGGGGACGCCGCGCGCCTAGCAAGCGCCGACACACGAATCCGACAATGCGAATCAGCAAAGGGGACAAGAGATCCGCATGAAGTACACACCCACCACTGTCGCGGGCGTGACGATCGTTGACATCGAACCGCACCGCGACCACCGCGGGTTCTTTTCGCGGGTCTTCTGTGCGGACGAGTTCTCCCAGCACGGTTTGATCGCGGATGTCTCTCAGACGAGTATCTGCTTCAACCAGACCCGCGGCACGGTGCGCGGTCTGCACCGCCAGCTGCCGCCACACGCCGAGGCCAAACTGGTGCGCTGCATCCGCGGCGCCATCGCCGACGTCGCGGTGGACGTGCGCCCCGAGTCGCCGACGTACGGCAAGCACGTGATGGTCGAGCTGAGCGCCGAGAATCACCGCGCATTGTTCCTGCCGCCGTATGTCGCGCACGGGTTTCAGACGCTGACCGACGACACCGAGATCATCTACCAGATCAGCGGACCGTACGTGCCGGGCAGCGAACAGAACTTCCGTTGGAACGAACCGGAATTCGGCATCGAATGGCCGCTGCCGGTGACGGTCATCTCCGAAAAGGACGCCAGCTGGCCCCTGTTGGCGACTCCGCTGTCACCGTCCCAGAGCGAGGCGTCATGATCTGCCGGCACGCAAAGTCGTCGGGCTAGGTCGATCATGGCCCAGGACACACTCTCTCCGGCCGCTGTGCGGATGGTCGTCAGCGGCAGCATCGTCGAGCGCTGCGAAACCGACGAGGTGCTGTCGATCATTGCTACGCGCCTCGACTCGCAGTCCGGTCGCGGCCTGGCGGTGGGTTCGGTCAACCTGGACCACCTGCACCATTTCCGCAAACTGGGCGCCGCCCCAACCGGATTGGTGGAATGGTTGCTATTGGCCGACGGCATGCCGATCGCCTGGCGCGGCCAACTGCTGACCGCACAACCGTGGCCCCGGGTCACCGGCGCCGACCTGCTGCCGGCAGTGCTGGCGCTGGCCGAAGCCGGCGGACATCGGGTCGGCTTCTTCGGCGGCACCGACCAGACCCACCAGCGGCTGGCCGAGCACCTGAGGGCCAACTATCCCGCGCTGGTCGTCTCGGGCATGTGGGCGCCGGACGCCGAGGACATCGAATCGCGTTCGGCGGCTGCGTGTTCGGCGATCCGCGCCGCGCGCACCGACATCCTGATCGTCAGCCTGGGCAAGCCGCGCCAGGAGCGCTGGGTCGACGAACACGGGCACGCAGCGGGCGCAAAGGTTTTCCTGCCCTCCGGGGGCGCCATCGACTTCCTGGCCGGCACCACCAGCCGCGCACCGCAGTGGATGCAGCGGTCCGGGCTGGAGTGGCTGTACCGGTTGACCCGCGAACCGCGCCGCCTGGCCCGCCGCTACCTGGTGCAAGGCCCGGTCGCGCTGCTGCGCGCCGCACGTGCCCAGCTGATCTGCTACCCCGGCGTCCACTACGTCGCCGCACCCAGCCGTCAACATGTCGGAACCCCGGGCGCCGCAACCGAAGCGGTGCCCGCATGACCGAGGGAGCGGCCAGTATGACTGCCACACTGCACGCACGCACCGGCCTGTCGCCCATCATCTCGCTGCCCGCCCGGCAGGGCGTCAGCGCCATCCCGCGCTGGCAACAGCAATACTCTGCGCGGTTGCGCATCACCGACTCGGTCATCGTCTGCGCGTCGATCATGCTCGCGCAGTTCGTCCGCTTTGGTGACTCGCCGAACATGTCGGGTTACCCGGGTCCGGTGATGACGCTGTTCTCGTGCCTGTTCGCGGCGTTGTGGCTCTCCTCGATCGCGGTGTTCCACACCCGTTCGCCTCGCATTATCGGTGCCGGAATCGACGAGTACCGGCGCATCGCGAGCGCTTCGTTCTCGGTGTTCGGCATCATCGCGATGGTCACCCTGCTCGCCAAGATCGACCTGGCCCGTGGGTATCTGGCGGTTGCGCTGCCGGTCGGCACGCTCGGGCTGCTGGCCAGTCGTAACCTGTGGCGTAAGTATGTGTGGCGCAGGCGCGCCAAGGGCCAGTATCAGACGATGGTGCTGGCCATCGGCGACCGGTCCGGGGTGGCGCATCTGGCGCACGAGTTGATCCGAAACCCGCGAGACGGTTATGTCGTTGTCGGCGTGTGCATTCCCGGATACGGACCGCAGCGCGGCGAGATGCTCAAGGTGGGCGGCCGGGAGATTCCGATCCTCGGTGACGAGTCCGGCGCGGTGTCCGCCATCGGCGACTGCGGTGCTGACACCGTCGCAGTCACCCGCACCGAGCATTTCGGGGTGCACGGTATCCGCGACCTGATGTGGCGGCTGGAGACGATGGACGTCGACCTGGTGGTGTCGCCGGGCGTGATGGATGTCGCCGGGGCACGCCTGACCGTGCGACCCATCGCCGGATTCCCGCTGCTGCATGTGGACAAGCCGCAATACGAAGGGACGCAACGCCTCCAGAAGCGCGCGTTCGACTTCTGCTTCGCCCTGGCCGCGCTGCTGGCGACGGCACCGGTACTGCTGGTGGCCGCCGTCGCGATCAAGCTGACCGGCAAGGGACCCATCTTCTACCGCGCCGAACGCATCGGGCTGGACGGCCAACCGTTCACCATGCTGAAGTTCCGCACCATGGTCGACGGCGCCGACAAGCAGATCGAACACCTGCTGCCGTTGAACCAGGGCGCCGGCATGTTGTTCAAGATCCACCAGGATCCGCGCGTCACCTCCGTCGGGAAGATCCTGCGGCGCTACAGCATTGACGAACTGCCGCAGTTCATCAACGTACTCAAGCAGGACATGAGTGTCGTCGGCCCTCGGCCTCCGCTGCGCCGCGAGGTGGAGAACTACGACGGCCAGGTCAAGCGGCGGCTGCTGGTGAAACCGGGTGTGACCGGCCTGTGGCAGGTCAGCGGCCGCTCCGACCTTTCCTGGGAGGACTCGGTCCGGCTCGACCTCTCCTATGTCGACAACTGGTCGATGGCCGGTGACCTGGTTATCATCGCCCGGACGCTACGGGCCGTGCTGGCCAGTGACGGAGCCTATTAATGAAGGGTGGCACCGTGATTGAGCCGACGGCTCATCAGGTTACCGAGCAGCCGATGGAGCCGCAGGCGCTTTCGGCGACGCCCGACGTGCCGCAGTCGCGGATTGCGCATGCCATCTCGGTCCAGTTGATCTGCCGGGTGCTGGGGATGATGGCTTCGGTGGTGTCGGTCGCGATGACGGCCCGCTACCTGGGTCCGGGCCGGTACGGGCAGTTGATGGTCGCGGTCGCCTTCATCGGAATGTGGACCAGCATGACCGATCTCGGCATCAGCACCGTGATCGTGCGCCGTGTCACCTCCGGCCGCGGTGAGCTCGAGCGGCTGGTTCGCGTCAACAGCGGTCTGTCCCTTGTGTATTGCGTGCCGCTGGCGGTGCTGGCGGCGGTTACCGGATGGCTCGTCTACCGTGACGCCGACGTGCGCGTGATGCTGGTGGTGTTGTCCGGCCAGCTGCTGATGCTGACGATGCGAACCCGGTTCGAACCGGTGTTCCTTTCCACCGTGCGCTTTTCGGCGGTCGCCGTCTCGGATGTGGCGGGGCGGCTCGGCACCCTGGCGATGGTGAGTTCGTTGGTGGCCACGCACTCCGACGTGGTCTGGTTCGCCGTGGCCCAGCTCATCCCGCCGGTGGTGCAACTGGTGATCCAGGGCGTGGCGGCCGCGCGGCACATCTCGGTGCGTCCGGTCTTCTCGGTCCGCGAGTCCGTCGACTTGTTGCGGGAAAGCCTGCCGCTGATGGGCGTTGCGGTGATCGGCATCCTGTACTGGCGCGCGGACGGGGTCATCCTGTCGTTGCTCAGCACGCACGCCGAGGTCGGGGTGTACGGGCTGGCCTACGTGATCGCCTTCAACACCGAGGCGTTGTCGATCTTCTTCCAGAAGTCGACGTTGTCGACGGCCACCGCGCTGTATTCCCGCGATGTCGATGGCTATGTCGCGTTCCTGCGCCGCAGCGTCGAGTTCATGAGCTTCATCGCGGTCCCGGTTGCGGTGGTCGGGACATTGCTGGCCGGGCCCATGATCGAGCTGTTCGGCGACCGGGACTTCGTCAGCCGCGGCGCACCGACGTTGGCGCTGCTGCTGATCGCCGCGGCGTTGCGGTTCGTCACCGGAACCCTCGGCCAGGGCCTGTTCGCCTGCCACGAACAGCAGTTCTTCTTCCGCCTTTTCGTGGCGACGCTGGTCGTCAACGTGGCGCTCAATCTCGGTCTGGACGGACGGTTCGGCGCGGTCGGCGCCGGCATCGCGCTGGTGTGCACCGAGCTGTTCGGACTGGTGCTGGCCAGCTGGCGGTTACGCCGACATTGCGGCTACCGCACCCCGGTGGGTTTCCTGATGCGGCTGCTGGTTCCGATGGGAGCCAGTGTCGTTGTGGTGCTGCTGCTTTCGGGTCACCACGTGGTGCTGGTGTTGGCCGCTGCCGCGGTGACATACCTGGCCGTCAACATGCTGAGCGGCCCCGTCAACTGGTCGATGTTGACCTCCTTGTTCCACAAGCAGGTGACCCCATGACGACCGAACTGGACCGCGCGTATCTCAAACGCCCGTCGGAAGCTGCCACTCCCCTGTCGTCCGATCGGCCGCTCTCGGCACTGATCGTCACCTACAAAAGCCACGACCTGGTTGAGCAGTGCCTGGCGGGGCTCGCAAAGCACGCCCCGGAGCTGCCGGTCTACGTCTTCGAGAACAGCGGCGACGAGTACCCCGGACGTGAGGAGTTGGCCGCCCGCCATCCCGACGTGCACTGGGTACTGGGCAAGGTGAATCTCGGCTTCGGCGCGGCCTTCAACGCGCTGGTGGAGCACACCCCCCACGACACCGATCTGCTGCTGCTCAACGCCGACACCCGCCTGACGGGACCGCTGACGCGCACTCGGGAGCTGCTTTGCCAGCCCGGTGTCGCGGCGGTGTCGCCGCTGATCCAAGACTCCGGTGCGCCCGGTCCGCAACGCTGGGACATCGCGACGCGCCGCCGTACCCTGACCCGCGCTCTGGTGGCCGCGGCCGGCTACTCCGACAAGTTGCGGGGCACGCCCGTCTCGCACCTGTATCGAGAACAGCCCGCCGAATCAGAGAGCATCGACGGCTACGTGGCGGGCATCTGCCTGGCCATCAACCGCGCCGCCTGGAACCAGATCGGCGGGTTCGACGAGGAGTTCTTCCTCTACGGCGAGGAGACCGACTGGCAGGAACGCGCCAGCGCAGCGGGCTGGCGCATCCTGCTCGCCGACGAACTCGACGTCGAACACGGCAATCCGGCCGCAGCGCAAAGCCCCCGCGAATCCGTCTCCGCGCACGGTGCAGAGGTGTCGGCCGTGGAGCGCTTCCGCAATCGGGATTTGTTGCGCGCCAACATCGCATTGCTGCTCGAACGCGGCGACAGCGTGCACCACGCGGACTTCTATCTGGCCGCCACCTCGATGCTGGAACGGGTGCAACGCTCCAAGCGCGAGGTGCGCAAGCGGGCTATCTCCGCGCGGCGCACCGCCAAACCATCCATCGTCATCACCACCAACCGCCTGGTCTACGGCGGCGCCGAACGGCAAAAGGCGCTGCTGGCAGCCGAATTGGACCGTCGCGGCTATCCGGTGACCATCGTCTGCATGCAACGGTTCGGCCCGCTGATCAAGGAGATCCCGCACAGCGTGCGGGTGGTGCGGCAACCGTGGTGGGCGCCGATGGTCGACCTGCCCGCCGGTCCGGCGGTGCTGATCAGTGGCGACACCAACACCGAGACCGGATTCGCGTCGCTCTGGCGTGCCGGTTCCCGAGACCGGCGCTGGCTGGTCGCCCCGCACGTCCCGCCGGAGAACGATCGGCCGATCTACTCGCGCCCGCTGACGGCGGCGATGAATCGCGCCGACGGTTTCATCGTGCTGGCACAACGGCATTGGGACATGCTGACCCCGCAGCACAAGCTGACCGGGCAGCCGTTCGTCGCCCCCAACGGGGTCGAGGTGACGGGTGAGTTCGCTGGGCGGGTCCGTACCCCGGGAGAGCCGCCGCACCTGGTGATGTTGTCGCGCATCGTCGAACACAAGAATCCCCATCTGCTCATCGAGGCGCTCGGTGAACTGGCTGATCTGCCTTGGCGCCTTGCGATTTTCGGCGACGGACCCGATCGGGAGAAGCTTGAGGCGCAAACCCCGGCTGGTCTGCGCGACCGCGTGCAGTGGCGCGGGTGGTCGCGTGGGCCGGGTCCCGCGCTCGCCGACGCCGACCTGCTGTGCGTCCCCAGCCGCTCCGAGGCGTTCCCGCTGGTGATCCTGGAAGCCATGGCGCGCGGGGTACCGGTCGCCGCGTCGGGCATCTGTGCGGTTCCGGAAATGCTGGACTTCGGCAAAGCCGGCTTCGTCGTCGAGCCGGTGACTGTGTCGGCATGGCGGGACCAGTTGGCCGAGATCCTCGCCGTCCCGGAAACCCTGCCAGAGGTCGGACAGCGCGGCTTGGACCGCCTGCGCAGGCACTACACGGTGGAAGCGATGACCGATGCCTACCTCGACGCGATCGACGCGGTCGTGCAACATGACAAAACCCAACGAAACGAGAGCTAGATGATTTGCCGCCTGTGCGATTCGGACCGGATGCTCAGCGTCTTGGACCTGGGCGCGACGCCGCCGTGCGAAAAGATCCTTGCCGCAGACGAACTCGACCTACCCGAGCCGACGTATCCGCTACACCTGCGGTTGTGCGAGGACTGCCTGTTGCTGCAGATCCCCGCGCTGATCACGCCCGAGGAGACGTTCACCGAATACGCGTACTACTCCTCGTATTCCGACAGCTGGGTGCAGCACGCCGAGACCTTCGTCGAGGAGACCGCCCAGCGCCTCGGCTTGGGACCCGACTCCTTCATGGTCGAAGTCGCCAGCAACGACGGCTACCTGCTGCAGCACGCGGTCGCCAGGGGGATCCCGTGCCTGGGCATCGAACCGTCGCTGAATGTCGGTGCGGCCGCCACCGAACGTGGTGTGCCGACGGTGTCGGCGTTCCTGGATCAGGAGTTGGCGCGCCGGGTGCGCGACGAACACGGCCCGGCGAATCTGGTGGTCGCCAACAACGTCTACGCGCACATCCCCGACCTGCGTGGCTTCACCCAGTCGCTGCGCGGGTTGCTCGCTGACGACGGCTGGCTGAGCATCGAGGTGCACCATGCGCTGAACCTGGTGTCCCTCGGTCAGTTCGACACGATCTACCACGAGCACTTCCAGTACTACACTCTGTTCTCCGCGCAGAACGCCCTTGCCAGCGCGGGATTGGCGGTGGTCGACGTCGAACTGCTGCCCACCCACGGCGGTTCGATCCGCGTGTGGGCGCGGCCGATCCAGGTGGCCGGGGCGCCGACCGAGCGGGTCGACAAGATCCTGCGCATCGAGGAGGCCGCCGGATTGCACCGCCCCGAGGGGTACCTGCAGTTGCGGCAGCGGACCGAGCAGATCCGGCACGACCTGTTGCGTTTCCTGCTGCAGTGCCGCGCCGAGGGCAAGCGGGTGGTGGGCTACGGTGCACCGGGCAAGGGCAACACGCTGCTCAACTACTGCGGCATCCGCACCGACCTGCTGGAGTACACCGTCGACCGAAACCCCTACAAGCACGGCCATTTCACACCGGGTACCCGAATCCCGATTTACGAGCCGGAGCAGATCGCCAAGGACCGGCCCGATGTGGTGCTGGTGCTGCCATGGAACCTCGAAGCAGAACTCACCGAGCAGCTCAGCTACGTCTCGGAGTGGGGCGGCGAGATCGTCTACCCCCTCCCGACCCTGCACATGGCGACCGACGTGAGTTCGCGCAGTGCCGTACTCCAATGAGCGCCTGCCGAGGGTGCGGCGAGGCTGACCTGACCCGGGTACTGGACTTGGGGGATGTGCCTGCGGCCGACCACTTTCCGCGGCTCGACGAGCCGGTGAGTCCGCAGGAGACCGCACATGCGCTGGCGATGGACTTGTGCAACCGCTGCTTCCTGGTGCAACTGGCCGACGACGACACCGTCACCGAGGAACCGCGCGCCATCGAACCGCAGGCACTGCGTGACCAGGCCGCCGACGCGGTGCAGCGGGTGTCGGACTCAGGTTGGTTGCGCGGCAGCACCGTTCGCGAGTTCGGCAGCCCACACGGCGGCACCTGGTTGCCGTTGCTGGCCGAGCGCGGCTATTCCGAAGCCGAGGTCGCCGATCTGGTGCTCGACTCCTTCGGTGTCATGCACGAGGCCGACCAACGCGCAGGTTTCCAGTTGCGCGCGAAGGTGACCGCACCGGACGGGGTGTTGCTGGTGCAGTTCCCGTCACTGATGGCGATGGTGACCCAGGGGCAATGGAATTCGTTGCGCCATGGTCACTTCGGGTACTACTCACTGACCGCGATGATGAAGCTGCTGCAGTCCGTCGGGATGAGCGTGGTCACCGCCTGGGAGTTCGACCTCTACGGCGGCACTTTCCTGGTGGCCGCGGTGCATGGTGATGCCGAGCACGACGAGCGCGTCACCGCGATCTTGGCTCGGGAGCAGGCTTTCGGTGTGACGAACCCGGTTGTGCTGCAGAGTCTGCAGCAGGCGGTGGACAGCCACGCGGCGCAGTTGCGCGACTGGCTGGTGGCGCAGGCGGATCAGGGACACACGGTCTACGGGTACGCTGCCGGTTCGCGGGTGCCGGCGTTGTTCAACATCGCCAAGATCGATCGGCAACTGGTGCGGGCCGTCGCCGACGGATCACCGGCCAAGCAGGGACGACGCCTGCCCGGCACGGACATCGAGATCATCTCCCCCGAACAGTTGCTGGCCGCCGATCCCGATCGAGTTCTGCTGACGTTGCCCGATCTGTACGACGAGTTGCAGCAGACGTACCCCCAATTCGACGGACGCTGGTGGGTGGATCGCGGCCCGCGGGTGGAGCGGTAGCTGTCGTGACTTCGCCTCGGATACTGTGGCTTTCGCCGTGGCTGCGGCCATTGGCGCGCGTGCAGGCTGAGGCGCTGCGCCGCGGCGGCGCCGAGGTGCTCTTGGTGACCTCCGACCAGCACCCGGAGTCTGATGCCGCGCGCGACTACGAGCTGGTGCTCGATCCGCGGTTTCGCACTGCCTCGACCTGGCCGGGTAGCGCTGCCGCGTGGCGACGTATCCGTTCGTACCGGCCGGACGTCGTAATCACCGAACTGGTGCGCGATCCCCGCTGGATCGCGTTGGCGGGCCGGGTTCCCCGGATCCAGCTGGTGCACGACGACCGCCCCCACGACGCCGCCGAACAGCGGCCGTCCTACGAACTGGCGGTGTTCGACCGCTGGGGTGCCAGGTCGGCGGCCACCGTCGCTTACAGCGACTATGTCGCTGCGGGTATTGCCGACCGGCGCGACGTTGCCGGCACGCCGGTGCATGTGGTGCCACTCACCAGCGACCTCGACCCTGGTTCGGTTCCAGCGTTCGTCGGTGCCGGTGACCGCCGCGACTTCGTGATGATCGGCCGGCTGAACCCGTACAAGAACGCGGACGTGGTGCTGGCGGCGTGGCAGCGGCACGTCGACGGAAACGGTTGGCGCGGTGACAATCTGGTGCTGATCGGAGACGGTTCGATCGACGAGGCGAACCTGCCGCCGCACACGCGGTGGCGCTCGGGGCGGTACCGCTACGCCGACATGCTGGGCACGCTGGCAGCTGCCAAGGGCTCGGTCGCCCACTACCGGCGCGCCTCGCAAAGCGGGGTGCAGGTGCTCTCCATGCAACTGGGCGTGATGCCGATCGTGTCCACGGCGGGCGGCCTGCCCGAGTACCAGCCCGCCGAGTGTCCCCCAGTTGGTGTTGACGACATCGCCGCCCTTGCAGCCACTTTCGACTCGCTCGCGGATCCGGCTGTCGCGGTGCGGCAGGGCGCGGTCGCAGCCCGGCACTACGCGCAGGGCTTCAGCGCCGAGCATGCCGCCGACGGGCTGCTGCAGGTGATCGACGAGGTATGCGTTGGTCCCCGCGTCGGCATCTCGTCAAACCGCTGACTCAAGCGGGTTCGTCGTCGTCGGGTTTGAGCGGTTTTTCGGCGTGGTGCATGCAGTTGACGTAGGGGCGGCCGTGGTCGAGATGTTTGGGCGGGATCCATTC
>NZ_JCALCN010000044.1:0-24526 GCF_059812345.1 Mycobacterium sp. NGS59 | reverse complement strand
CACAACACCAAAAAGCTCCTCGTAAATGTTCCCAGGGACGGTGAATGGCTCGGTCGCGGAAATTTCGGAGAAGTGTTCGGCGATATCGTCGGCGGTGGCGGTGGCGTCCGCATCGGCTAACCAGCCGTCGGCGAGACCGATAAAAGCCCGTGCGTATCTGCCGGCCAGGGCGGAGTAGTTCTGGTGAGTGCAATGGCAGGCACGACTGGCCAGGTAAGTCACCATCGGCACTACCTTATCCGGCGCGATGAGGTCCTTGAGCCCGGTTTCCTCGAGAGTTTTCGCATCGACAGTCTCGGTGACCATTCGCGAAAACCCAAACGGCAGTACTGTATTCGAAAGGATACCGTGATCGGCTCCCTCGAGCGCGATGACATTGCTCAGACCGACCAGCCCCGCCTTGGCGGCGCCATAGTGCGCCTCGAGGTGTTGCCCGAACACGCCGCCCGACGACGAGATGAACACGAACCTTCCGTAGCCTTGTTTCTTCATGACCTTGAAGGCGGGTTGACTCAGGTGAAAGCCGCCATCTAGGTGGACAGCCAACATCTGCCGCCACTGGTCTGATTCAAGTTCGTCAAACGCGATGCTGTTAAAGATGCCTGCATTGCTGATCACAACATCTATACGCCCGAAGTGTTCGACGGCGACTTGGACAATCGCGTTACCCCCTTCGGCAGTGGCGACCGAGTCATAGGAGGGTACGGCTTTGCCGCCGGCCTCGACGATTTCGGCGACAACCTCGTCGGCAACTTTGGCGTCAGAACCCTCCCCGCCCATAGTGCCGCCTAAATCGTTGACCACCAACGCGGCTCCGCGACGTGCTAGATCCAGCGCGTAGAGTCGGCCCAAGCCCCTACCACCTCCGGTAACGACGGCAACTTGACCCTCAAAATCAATCATCATCAGGCTTTCGGTAGTAGGCGGACATGTGTGCGATCAAGACGGCATCGAGCTGGCACCGAGCCTTCAAACTCGCTCCGGCAGCCCGCCCGTCGCACCAACACATCTCGACGTTCACGGTTCAAGAGTCAACGGGGACAACCACAAGCGTCAAGGACTCTGAGTCAATATGAGAGGTCGGCCCACGTCACCGGAGGCCGAAAATGCGCGTCGCAAAAGTTCCTACCAGGAACTTCCATGAGACACCTGGTCAAATTAGTCTCGCAGATGAGTAAACGATTTCCGAAGATTGAGGAGGATCTCGCATGAGTCGACGGGAATGGGCATTGGGAACCGACCGCAATGCCACCGCGCGTGACCACATCCTCTCTGCAGCCTCGGATTTAGTGTCGCGTAACGGATTTCAAGCGTTCACCATTGCAGCTCTTGCGGCCAAGCTGCACTGCTCGCCAGCCACGGTCTACCGCCACGCGGGTGGCAAAGCTGCCATCTTTGAAGCGCTAATATCGCGGTTTTCTGAGCGCATAGCCCGCTCGGTCAACGAGGCAATTGCGGACTTAAGCGGTACCGACCGGATCGCTGCGGCCATCCTAGTCGGCTTGGAGCACATGCGGGCCGAACCGCTGGGAGAGCTGATCATGGGCGACATTAGGCCTGGACGCGACGGCGGCGCTGTCAACTCCTCACCGCTAGTAACTAAGATTGCCGAAGAAATGATCGGTCAGAGCGACCCGTTGGCCGCACAATGGCTTTTTCACATCACATTCTCGCTGTGGTACTGGCCGCTCAAGGACAAACAGGCCGAGCACGAGTTGGTGAACCGCTTCGCCGCTCCGTCTGTGGTGCAGGGGCTTCATCGGTAATCGCGCGCCGTAATTGGTTCGCGGGCAGAGGGGTTGGTCAGCGGGCAACCACTATTGCGGTTCACTCGATAACCTTAGGACGTCCGTGTGCATGAGCCTGCGGCCTCTGTGTGCACATCCTCGCTCGCACCGTGAACAAGACAAACGCCCCTCACTTCTACAAGTTAAGGCCCGTCGTGGCAGATAGTTTGGCGTCGACGGGTGCCTGATCGCTGGTCCTGCCTGACCCTGGTGCCGCGATGCGACCTTCCGGCACGTTTGTCGGAGAGGGGTCGTCTTCAGTCAAGTGACCTGAACGTCACATGAAGTTCGCGCAGTCCTCGCAAGATGAAGGTTGGCTCGTACTCATATTGGTGCTGCAAAGCCTGCCCATGGTGCTTGGCAGAAATCTCAATTGCGGCCATGCGGTCAAGGATTCGGTTTATCGAGATCCGTCCCTCAGTCCTCGCCAACGGGGCGCCGGGGCATGAGTGGACGCCGCGAATGAACGCGATCTGCTCTCGCACGTTCGGTCGATCAGCGTCGAAGCTGTGCGGGTTTTCGAATTTTCTTTCGTCGCGATTGCACGCACCTGGCAAGAGCATCACAGTTGTGCCGGCAGGCACCTCTACTCCCCCAACGGTTGTGGTTTTGCGCGCCATTCTGAAGTGTGCCTTCACAGGGCTCTCCATGCGCAGCGTCTCTTCGAGGAACGCCGGGATTTTGTTTCGGTCTCCGCGCAGCGAGGCCTGCAGTTCTGGGTTCTCGCCGAGAATGCGTACGGCTGCACTGACGAGTTTCGTCGTGGTCTCGGTGCCCGCTGCGAACAAGAATGTGGACAGGTTCATGACGTCCTCGATCTCGGGCGTCGATCCGTCGTCGTGCTTTGCCTGTGCCAACTCGGTCAGTACGTCGCCACGCGGCGCTCGTCTGCGATCTTCGATGTAGCCGTAGAACTTCTCGTTGAGCCATTCCAGCGGGTTGTGCGCTGTCGTTCCCTCCCCTAGCTCACCCGCGAGCGACTGCTCGAATACTGCCCGAAACTCGCCACGGTCCTCCTGCGGGACACCCAAGAGGTCGGCGATAACAAGGAGCGAGAAGGGTTTTGCGTACTCCGACAAGAATTCACAACTACCGCGCTCGATGAATGTATCCAGCTGTTGATCGGCCAACCGCCACATGAATTCCTCATTTTCTTTGAGGCGCTTCGGGGTGATCAGCTTGTTCAGGAGGCTTCTAGTGCGAGTGTGTAACGGCGGGTCTTGATTCGAGATGTGCTCTGCCATGGGGGCAATGTGGCGATGTTGCTTGATCAATTCGGTGACGTCGTCCGCGCCGTCGGGGCCGAATGGGAAACCGGAGAAGGGGCCGGCTAGAGAGTTGCACGACGAAAAAACCGGGTCCTTATATATCGCTAGAGCTTCGTCGTATCCGGTTACAGCTACTACGTTGAATGGAGTCGCATTAGTCACTGGGCATTTCGCTCGAAGATGGTCGAAGTATGGATACGGGTTGGGCACAAGCGATGCATCGGTGAAAAAATCGATCGTGTCGAATTCGGTCACGAACTTCTCTCCTCTGTCTAGAGACTCGATATCTTTTGGCGCCCAGTCCGGCGGGAGAATCACGTGCCGGCCCTAAGCCGAAGTCGTTCCTGTCTTCACACGTCGAACAGCACCGGCAGACTTGTAGGTGAGCGAAACGCCATGCCCCGGATGTGTGGGTCATCGCCGTCGGGATCTAGCCTCAGATTCGGCAGCCGGTCGAGTAATAGGTTAATGGCGGTGCGCATTTCGAGTCGCGCGAGGTGCATGCCGAGGCACACGTGGACGCCGTGGCCCCAGCTGATCGGGACCTTGGCCGGTCGGAAGATATCGAACTTGTCAGGCTCGTTGTAGCGATCTCCCTGACGGTTGGCCGCGCCCAGCATCGGCATGACGGATGAACCTTGCGGAATCGCGACCCCGCCGAGTTCGGTGTCGCGTGTGGCTACCCGTGTGATGCTGAGAAGCGGTGCCTCCCAACGAACAGCCTCTTCGATTGCTTGAGAGATGAGGTTTCTATCGGCACGCACAGCGGTTAGCTGCTCGGCGTTGCTCAATAGCCCATACAACAAATTTCCCAGTGACCTGTAAGTCGTTTCAACACCCGCAGGCATCAGCAGATGAAGAAAACAGTAGATCTCTTCGTCGGAAAGCATCTCACCGTCGATCTCCGCTGCGGCTAACCCGCTGATGAGGTCGTCGCGGGGCTCCTCGCGGCGTGCAGCGAGGATCGGGGTGAGATAATCGGTCAGCTCCTTAGTCGCAGTCGCCGCACGTTCCGGGTTGATCAAATGGGATATCAGTGAAATTGACCATCGTTGGAACTGCGGGAAATCCTGTTCGGGTAGCCCGAGCAGCCCCGCGATGATCCGGCTGGGATACGGAAAGGTGAAATCCTTCACCAATTCAGCGCTGCCAAGCGACGCGAAGCCGTCGATGATGTCGCTTCCGATCCGCTGCACCAGATCAGCCTCCCAATGCGCCAACGCCTTTGGAGAAAATGCTTTCGCCACCAGTGCGCGGTGCCTGCCATGTTCTGGCTCGTCCATCCCGACCATCACATGTTTGCCGATGCCGAAGAAATCCTTGATGATCGACGAGGAGAAGGTTTCGTTGTCCTTCAGCATCTGCTGGATGTCTTCGTGGCGGTAAACCATAAAAACAGGCTTGCCTTCCTCGCCCGGCATTGTCGAGAAGTCGAGCCGCTGTATGGGTTCCTCGGCACGCATACGAGCGAGTTCGGTGTATGGATCGCGGACGTCACCTGCGACAGCATCGTCGAAAGACCCGAAATCGTCCAAATCGTCAAAAAGTTCCACAGCAGTTCCTCCTAATCGGCCGGGTAGGCGACCGACTTCACTTCGGTGTATTGGCTGAAGCCCATGGTTCCGCTCTCGTTCGCCGCTTTGTGGCTGAAGGTTCCTGCTTCACCGTCGCCGAGCTTGCCGTCGATCATCATCTTCAATCCGAAATTGACCTTCGGTCTGTCAGCCATTGCTGTCCCTCTCACGGATCTCTTTGGTTGCAGCTCGTCGAGTTGCACGTTCGGCCATACGCTGCATGAGTGATTGGGGAATCACCTTGGCGGCCATCACCATTGACCGCTGCGCGGTCGTCAACGGATATGCACCCCCTCGCATTGCACCGCGCCGGGGAATGCCCATCGCGATCCGCGACACATGGTGCATGCCCGACGCCGGGAGAATTTTGTTGAACGCCAACAACATCGAGGCATCCGGCCCCGCACCCCGGCGCCGGAACGAGGCTTGGTCCGCTAGTGCCCTCAACACGCCCTCGGCGAATTTCTCCGGCGGCCGCGCGAGACTGACCGCCAGGCGTCCACGGGAGTCGATGGTGTTGTGCAGGCGCGCATATGGGCCGTCGAATTTGCGGTCGTCGGTGGTACCCGCATCGGTGATGATGTCGGTGTCATACACCCCCGATACCAGGATGGTAACGCCAAGGCCGAACGGCGCGATTTCACCGGCCAATGACTCGGCCCAACGTTCCAAGGCGCCTTTGGCGGCCGAGTAGGGTGCAATTCCCGGTTGGCCGCGCACTCCGCCCGCGCTGGATACCACTATGACCCGGCCCTGCCCGGCAGCCCGCATATTCGGCAATAGCGCATTGGTCAGTGCGACCGGACCCATGACATGTGTAGCGAACATGTGTTGCCACAGGCGCATGTTCGTCTCCTCCGCCATTCCGGCAGCGGAGATGCCGGCGTTGTGGACTAGCGCGTATGGCACTCCGACGGCTTCCTCAATCACTTTGGCGGCCGCAACAATCGATGCGGCATCCATAAGGTCGAGCTGGACTCCGATGAGTCGGTCGTCGTCGGCTCGGGCGTCGATTGCTCGGCGTAGCAACGGCATTGCGTGGTCTGGACTGCGCATCGCCGCGACGACACGCCACCCCTCGCGATACAGGCGCACGGCAGACGCAAAGCCGAGTCCACGGGAGGCGCCTGTGATTACGACGGCACGCGGGTCGGTCACAGTCGGCCCTTGAGCCGGCCGCGCATCACCCGTTGGACCCGTCGGTCGCACAATGGCTGCTCCGCGAACCTGGCTTCACTTCCGGCCGCCCGTCCGGCAGCGCATACTGCCACGTGGACCACTTACCAACCGAGTACGGCCCTTTGGCGCCGTTCTCCTCGTAGTACGCTTGAGGATCAAACACTTTGGCCTCGGGGTACGGCCAGGGGCAGGCGACCGAGGTCGCTAAACCACTGACCTTGATCGCCCAGAACCAGCCTCCATAGGCGAAGTAGGACACGTTCGTGATCGCGAACATCACCAGAAAAGTACCGAGGACCGGCTTGGTGGGTAACAGCTTGGCCTTCGCGGCCAGTTTCTCTGCCACCGACTTACCGGTGTCATCGCGGTAAACGAGGATGGCCGCCGGGATCATCACGAACGTCACCGAGAACGACTCCCAGATCAACGGGAACTGAAATGTGTTGCCTGTGAACACAGATCCCCACGGAATCACCTGAGAGTAGATGTATAGCCCCGTACGCACTGCCCCGATCTCGAGCGCGGCGTCAAACAGAAATCCAATCACCAACACAAGTGCACCCAGGCTGATCAGCGGGCGCCGCGAGACAAAGGCCTCGGGTCCGTGCTTGGCCTGCAACTTGCGCAGGATCCATACCGCCGGAAAATACGGGCCGAAATAGAACAACACGTATCCGAACACGATGAACGGTTCGACCGTCGGCGACATCATGATCAGGTACCACGATTCCGGCCAGTGCAGGAGATCAGGATTGTAGACCGCATAAGGCGCCCAATTCATGATCGGGTCCTGCCACACGATCAATGTGGTACAGAGGAACATCAGCATGACGGGGCTACCGGGGTTACGTCGCCAACCGCGCACGAAGATGACCACCAGCGCGAACAACCCTACGGCCGTGCCGATCTGGATCGCCGTCATCCACTCGAAGCCGAAAAGGAACTGAACTGGACGCGGCCGCCCCTGCTGCTCGGGATTAGCGACTCGCGGGTCGAGGTCGGTCCGCATGACGGCGATGAAGAGCACGACAATGGCAAGTAACGCCAAACCGGAAAGCCAGCGCCCCCAGTTGGGGGACTTTGTCGTGGAATCACTCGATTCCAGTTGCACTGCAGGCGTTTTGGAGTGCTGCGCGGTCATGTCATCATTCTCCGAATCTGTCGACGAGATGGGAGTTGACGCCGTCGGCGTCAAGTTGACGCGCCACGAGATAGCCTGCGCCCATCCATGCGCGGCGCGTCCACTTGCCGAACGAGACTCTCGTTCCCGGTGCTCCTGATGCGGCCGGCAGCATCTTGACGCGTTCGAGCGCCTCTTTCACGCCGCGCGGACTCAGCGGGTGCGCGTCGGCAAATGCTTGCAACAGGGTAGTTGCCACGTCGCAGTTCACCACCGGCACGCAATATTGCGGCCGCCGGCCGTGGAGCGCTTCGAAGCGGTCCAAGAACTGCTGGCCGACCGGATTCGCCTCATCGTATTGGTCGATGCCAGTCCAACCCATGAACGCCTCCCACATGACCGGATTCATCCAGGCGTTCTGCCAAGCGGTGCTGGAGAACCTCGGGGGGTCCCAATTTAGTTCTTCGAGAACGGGTTTGACGAAAACTATGCCAAAACCGAAGCCCATGTGCACGATCGCCTGTGAATTCGCTGCGCGCAACTTGTAAATCGCATCGTGGACGTCCTGCGCTGTCGAGGCGATTTCGACCTCGGCAACGATCCGTATTCCCCTGCGCCGGCACGCTGTACGGAAGTTCTTCAGATAGCTCTGCCCCACCAGTGACTGCTCGACGAGGGCGCCGACTTCGGTGTACCCGCCTTTGGCTAGCAGGTCCGTCCAGAAAATCGGCTCATCCGTCATCGAGCCCTGCGGGAAGGAGAACGTCCACTCTCCCAGCCAGTCATCAGTACCCGTGACGGCGATCGCCGGGACCTTGAAGCGCTCTTCGATCGCTTCTTTGGTTGCCACGCAATTGTCGGTGATATGCGGCCCGAATACGACAAGGCAGCCTTCGTCCACGAGTTCGCCGAACGCATCGATGACCGCTTTGACGGTTCCCTTCGGCATCCCTTCGACTTCTCGATACACGATCTCGATCGGTCGGTCCAAAACCCCTTGCGCCGATGCTTCTTCGAAGATCATCTCGAAGGGCAGAATAAGGTCATCACGCATCTCTTGCGGGTAACTGTCAGGCAGCTTGAAGTCCATGAGGTAGCCGATTTTGATTGGTTCTGCGCTGCTTTCGTAACTCATTCCACCTCCATTGGTGCTGAAATGTTAGGCTGGGTTTCGACTTCCAACCGACCCCTCTACCAACAATCTGTTGGCGTGGTTGGCTATTGGCCGCAGGTTCATGCGTCGACCAGCAGGCCCGCGAGATCATTGTTCGACCGCCAATCTGCCAGTAGCTTCTCGAAGGCGTAATAGCCGAGACCGTACAGCTCGCCGGTGTAGGACCTTGGCCGGAGCACCCCCTTCTCGTCGGCGATCTCTTGTCCGTCGTTGTTGAAATACCCTGGTGTGCATTCCCGGATGAATGCCGAGGTATCGATCGCTACCTCGCGGACGTGGTCCACGTAGGCGTTCTGGGCCTCTAGGCTGGGCTCCACCGAGGTTGCGCCGCGCTCCAATGCCTGGCTGACGATCCAGGCGATATGGCGACCCTGGTTGTTGAATGTCTCGGTCGTCGAGGCATTGAAACCCCCTTGAAAGAACCCGACATAAAATTGATTCGGGAATCCGTGAGTCATCACGCCGTGCAGAGTCCGGAACTCATGAGACCAATGGTCGTAAAGAGATCGACCGCCACGGCCGGACACCTTGTCGATCCCCCACCTCCGTTGAAGGTCGCTGGTCACCTCGAAGCCGCTCGCGAAGATCAGGCAGTCGATGTCGTACTCCGCCGCCTCGTGAATGAAGCCCCGACGCGTGACGCGCTCCAGGCCACGCGTCGGCGACACGTCGAGCAGTTTGACATTCGCGCGGTTGAAAGTTGGGTAAAAGTCGTCACTCGAGGCCGGCCGCTTGCACATGTGTCGATACCAGGGTTTCAAGATCGCTGCTGTGCTTGGATCTTTCACCGCGGCATCGACGCGTTTTCGAAGCCTTTCCATGACGCGATAGTCCATCACCTCGCGCACCGCAAGGAACTCCTCCGGCGACTGGGGCCAGCCGGTCGCCGCGAATTCGGCAGACAGGTTGCGGTTCAATTCTGTCCAAATGTCGCAAATTTGGTCTGGTTCGCCAGGCATCAGGCCGTCGATTGCTGCGCGGTGAAAGTTCATTTGGCGCTCGCGCTGCCAGCCGGGCTGCAGCGTGGCAAGCCAGGCCGGATCGGTGGGCGTGTTGTGACGCTCGTCGACGGTGGACGCGGTGCGTTGCAGAACGTACAACTGCTTGGCGAACCTGCCCAGGTAGGGCACCGCTTGAATAGCGGAGGCGCCGGTTCCGACAATCGCTACCTTCTTGTCACGCAATTTGTCGAGCACCGGCTCCTCTTGACTTCCACCGGTGTATTCGTAATCCCATCGGGCCGTGTGAAATATCTTGCCTCGAAATTCGTCAAGGCCTGGGACGCGTGGCACTTTCGGTGTATTGATCGGCCCCATCGCCATCACTACAAAGCGCGCTTGAAGGTCATCGCCACGATCGGTTGCAATGCGCCACCTGTTGATTGATCCATCCCAGCTCAACGCGTTGACACAGGTGTGGAAAAGGGCCCCGTCGTAGAGATTGAATCTGGTTGCGACACTTTGGCAGTAATGCCGTATCTCGAGCCCGTCCGCGAACTTCTTTGACGGGAAGAACCCCATCTCTTCCAACAGCGGCAGATAGCAGTAAGAATCGTTGTCACAGGAGAGGCCGGGGTAGCGATTCCAGTACCACACCCCGCCGAAGTCGCCTGCCTGCTCGATGATTCGGAAGTCGTGAATGCCTGCCCTACGCATGTGATACCCGGCCAATATGCCGGCCCATCCACCGCCCAGGATGGCGACATCTACATCTTCGCTCAGCGCGGGTCGCGGCAAGCGAGTCATGTGTGGGTCGCTGTAGTCGATGGCTTGAGTCGGCTCGGCCGCGGGGGTGTACTGCTCCTGGCCTTCGGGGCGCAGGCGGCGATTCCGCTCGTTCAGATACCTCTCCCGGAGAGCGGCAATGTCGAGTTCCTCGGGATCCGGCAGTTGTGTGGGTTCGCAGCTCATTGCTCGTGCCCTTTGGGCTGCAAGGCAAATGTCAAGGGAAGTCGCTCCATCGCGAGCAATGCAGCATTGGGTATGTAGCGGATGTCCTCGACTGGAATCGCTAATCTCAGATCTGCCAACCGTTTCGCGGTCTGCCTGGCCGCTACGAGAAGCTGCATACGCGCGAGTGATACACCCAGGCACAAATGAACACCCGCCCCGAACGTCATGCTCTTGCGAAGGTTGACGCGGCCCGCGTCGAATTTGCGTGGGCACTCGAATACTGATTCGTCGTCGTTGGCGGACGCGAATAAAACAAGCAGGTGCGCCCCCTCCGGCAGCGCCTTCTGACCCACCATGACCGGCTCGGTGGTGACTCGTGACAAGGCTCGCACCGGTGGCTCGAGTCGGAGCAGCTCCTCGACGAGACGGCCCATCTGCAAATCGTTCTCAGCAGCCTCGTAGAACTGCGTAGCAATCGTCGGATCGGTCGCAACCTGAAACAGTATGTTCGTGAACGCGGTCGACATGGAATCGTGGGTATTGATAAGAAGCGCGCGAGCAGTTGCGACCAGTTCCTCGAAACTCAACGGTTCTTCGTCGGGTGTTCGATTGGTGATGATGTCGGAGAGCATGTCATCTTCGGGATCTTTCATACGTCTTCGGACCAGCGCGATCAGATAGTTCTGCATCTCTGCGAGCTCATGAGCCGCACGGACCATTTCGTCGCGTCCGTTGGCGAGGCTGAACTGCGACAGATATGCGCTGCCCCAACGTTTGATCGTGCTCATGTCGAGATCGTCGACCTGAAGCTGTTGCATGCTGAATGCAATCGCCATCGGCAGAGCGAGTTCGTTCAGACCGTCTAACTCTCCCCGCTCGCGCTCGAAAAACGTATCGATCAGCCTGTCGACGATCTCTTCGAATTGCGGCTCAAGGGATTTCATCCGCTTCCGGCTGAAGGCTTGGGATAGCAGACGGCGTACCCGAGTGTGCCGGGGCGGATCGATGTTGGCGACGTCGGGAAAGAAGCCACCGCCATGACGTTCGAGGATTTCCTTCATCTCATCAAGGTGGCCGTGCGCCATTTGTCTGTAATAGCCCAGCTCCTGGGAGAACACGACGGGATCTCGCAGCACCGCCTCAAGGTCCTCGTGCCGTGACACCAGGTACATCCCCAGCCCCTCTTCGAAGTGGACCGGGGAGTCATGCCGCAGCGTTCGGTAGTAAGCGAACGGCTTCTTTTGGATGTCCGGGTCGATGAACGACACTCCATCAAGCGAAGTCAGGCGCTCGCCGGTGATCGGACATCCGTCCTTCGCAGTCGTTTCTTCTATCATCACCAGCTTGTCCCTCTATCGAATCATTTGTTGGCGGCCGCAGTCATCTGCGCGCCTGACGACCGTCCTTTGGCGTCCCACGTTTCAAGACCAACGCCCCGCATCCGCAACTCGGTTTTGATAACACGCAGGGTCGCTTGAGTTTTCGGGAGTTCCTCCAAGAACTCGATGTAGCGGGGAACCATGAACCGCGCCATCCGGCTCGCGAGATCTTCATACAAGTCGCGCGGGCTGATCCTGGAACCGGGACGTCTGACTGCAAACAGCAGCACCTCGTCTTCGACGTTTTCGGCAGGGACGGCTACCGCGGCACATTCGGCGATTTCCGGATTTCGTAGCACGTCTGCTTCGAGGTCGAAGGACGAAATGTTCTCCCCCCGGCGCCGGATGGCGTCCTTGAGGCGATCGACGAAAATGTAGTCACCTTCAGGGGTGCGGACGAGTGCATCACCGGTGTGGAACCAGCCGTTGCGCCACGCGGATGCCGTTGCGCTGTCATCGTTCAGGTAACCGGCATTCATGACCCACGGCACGCCGGCGCGCACCACACACTCTCCAGGCGTGCCGTCGGCGACTTCATAGTCGTTCGCATCGACCAAGCGGACTTCAAAGTCGGGATAGCCCTTCCGAAGTCGACCGACGGTGCGGCTGTTCGTGGGGTTCCAGCCTGATCGGATAGCGACGCCACCTTCAGTGCTGTTGTAGACGGTGCAGATGCGGACGCCAAATTCCGAACTGAACTGGCGATAGCTGGGGCCGAGGGGCGCCATGAACAAATTCTTGAGAGTTGTTGCACCCTTCGGGTGCTTCGGATCCCGAAGTAGCACGTCAGCCATCGATCCGACGAGCATGCCGGTAGTGATCTCGTACTTTGTGACGTCGTCCCAGAAATCAGAGAGCGCGAACCGGGGCCGCATGACCACTTGTCCGCCGACCATCGCCGCGTTGTATGGAATCGACTTTGAGCCGAAGTGGGCGTGCGACGTTGTGCAGTAAAAGACGTCCGCGGCCGTAAGGTCCTCGATCGGAAAGGTTCCGGAATTGATGGCGTGCAGTTGTCCCCATGGCAATTTCACGGCCTTGGATGGACCGGTGGTTCCGGATGTGTATGTGATGCAGGCGATATCGTGAAGCTCCGGCACGCCTGTTTGATTGTGCGCGGCGGGCAGATCCGGTCTGAGGTCATCGGGTCGCATCAGGCCAGGCAGGGACGAACTTCCTTCAGGAAAGGATCCGTCCCCGTCAAGTACGAGTACTCGCTTCACCGTCTGCAGATCCGCGGCTATAGGCTCAAGAAATTCAACGTACTGTGCAGCCACCAACAGCAAATCGGGCGCGCAGTTGTTGATCGTGTAGGCAAGCATCCTGCCCCGGAACTCGGGATTGGTCGCCGCGTCGATCGCGCCGATGCTGGCGAGCCCCAGCCAAGCCACCAGTGCGTCCAGGCCCGCGTCCATAATGGTCACAACGACGTCACCTCGCCCAACGCCGAGTGCCAAAAAGCGCGCCGCCCAAACGCTTGTCAAAGATTGCAATTGACCCCAGGTTGCCGACGGGCCGCTCACAGTCCGTACGAACTCCCGGTGTGGATTCGCCTCCGCCATCCGACTGACGATGGCGGGCAACGTCTCCGGCGATGTGGATGTCACGCGTACTTCCAGAAGGCCCGCATCATCGAGATCTTTCCCGTGTCATCAAACGTGAAATGATCGACGAGGGGGCCGACGTGCTGCATAGCGCCGTTGCGTGTCACCACACCCTGCAGAATGGCGATTGCCTCGTTGCCGCAGACAATGACGTCGCGTTCGAGCCACAGCTTCATTGGAGAGAGGTCGCTTACCAGCTTCCAGAAAGACGTTCGCAAACTCTCCAAGCCGCTGTAAGTATCCACCCCGACCGGGTCTTCCAGAACCGTGTCCTCCGCCCACAGAGCCAGCCAGCCATCCTTATCATGATTACTGAGGGTCTCGCAGTGCGCGTTGATTGCCACGACAATTGCATCGGCGTTTGGCATCGGCTTCCCTTCTCGCAGTTTTGGTCGACCACGGCCTGAACTGTCTACACCTGACTTATTTCGTCATTCCAACCCGTATCACGTTCTCGCACAGCAGCTCTCACGCCCTTATCATGAATCAGGCGCAGATGAGTCTCTTTAGCCATCGCTGCTTCCGCGCTGGGAACATATGGATCTCGACCCACGTCAACCATCGCGGAAAGACCCGCTGCTTCGTAGAGGCGATGCGTGCCGCGCTTGTTGGCGATGAGATCACCGGTTTCCATCCGGGCAATCTGCTCGGCGAACCGCATTGCTACGTTCTCCTCCTCCCCTTGCGCGACAACACGATTCACATAGAACAGCCGATGGGCTGTCTCCGCATCCATCCAGCCGCCGGTCATCCACAGGTGCTTCATGACGCGAATCGGGAAGTGGAACGGCATGAGTGCATACGGGCCGTACGGCGCACCAACACCGACCCGAGACTCCTCCCAACTGAAGCGTGAATTCTCGGCCGCTATGACCACGTCCGCGGCTAACAGGAAAGTATTCGCGTGAGGTCCCACGAAACCTTTGGCAGCTACTACAAGACCCTTCGCGAATCGCCACGGTGGGAGCAGATCACCCGTATGAACCCAATACTTGTCCCCAATCGTCGCCGGCGTCTGGCCACCGATCGTTTCTGCTGCGACCTGTTGTATGTCATGACCGGAGGAAAAGTTCGGGCCTTCCGCTGTCAACAACACACACTTGACATCGTTCATTCGGTCGCAGTCGGCAAGAACGGAGTAGAACTCGTTCTCCATGGTGCTATTGATGGCATTCATTTTCTCGGGCCGGTTCAACCGAACTGTCACGATGCCCGCCTGCCGGTGTACCTTGATGCATGTTGTTTCCGCCCAATCCATCTCAGCCATTAGGCGCCTCCTGGAAGCGGCTGCCGGATCGACGACTGCTGTTCCTAGCCACGCGGAAGACCAAGAACACTTTGGGCAATAATGTTTCGATGAATCTCTGAAGTCCCTCCCGCGATGGTGGCCGCAATGCCTCGAGTGAATCGCTCGAAACTGCTCGCGAAGTACTCGTCGTTGTTCATGTGTTGGTAGCGTCCAGTCAACGGATGCAGCAGGCCTTCAATACCCTTCGTATCCAACAAGACATCGGCTGCCCGCCTTTCGGCCTCAGAGCCGAGCAGTTTCAGCACCGACACCGACGAAATGTCCACCTCCCCGCGCGCCGCGCGTGCCAACGCCGCCGACCCCATGGTGCGTAAAGCGTGGTAATCCATGATCATCGATGCGTACTGGTCCCGCTGTACCGATGTGCGTGGCTGGCAGTCCTCGATCAGGTTGTCGAGCCGATCAGCGAACAGCAGCCACATCATGGTCCGTTCGTGTCCCAGAGAACCGTTGGCTACCCGCCAACCCTGATTGAGCTCGCCGACCAGATTCTCCACTGGAACACGGACATCTGAAAAGAACACCTCGTTGAAGTCAAGATTTTCCTGACTCGCGACATCGGCGAAAGGACGGCAGACCACACCCTCGGTATTCGTCGGAATGATCAGTGCGGAAATGCCTTTGTGCTTCGGCACATCTGGATCGGTGCGAACGAAAGCAAGCAGGAAGTCAGCGTGATGTGCACCCGATGTCCAGACCTTCTGGCCGTTGACGACGAACTCGTCACCGTCGCGTACGGCCCTGGTGCGAAGCGATGCAAGGTCTGAGCCTGCGTTCGGCTCACTCATCCCCAACGATGCGGTCATCTCACCGCGCAGGATTGGCACCGCCCATCGCTTCTTCTGCTCGTCGGTACCGAACGAAATCAGAGAGGTCGCAACGATGTTGACGCCTTGCGGATTGAAGCTGTGAAAGATTCTCCTCCTGCACAATTCGTCGAGATGCACGAACTGCTGTAGCACGGAGGCGTTACGTCCGCCGAATTCCGGCGGCTGTGCAGGCAGCAGCCAACCGTTGTCGAACAGCAAGCGTTGCCAATCCCGAGCCCACTGTGGCATGTGGGAAACCGATTGAGGACGTTCGAGCGTCTCGGACTCCGGAGGCACGTTGTCATCGAGAAACGCGGAGAACTCCGCGCGAAAGGTTTCGACATCGGGATCAAAAGTCAGCCGCACGATACTCCTTGGCGATAGTCGCACGATGCTCGGCCGCGTTGCCGAGCATCAACTCCCCCGCCTTCGCGCGCTTGACGGCGAACTGCAAGTCGTTTTCCCATGTCTGGCTCATAGCGCCGAAGCACTGCATGCCGTGTGTGACTACGTGCGACTGCGCTTCTCCTGCAGCGGCTTTCGCCATACGCGGAACCAGCCGGCTCCGCGGATCGCCAGTTGCGATGGTGAGTGCGGCGAAGTACGACAACGCACGGGCCCGCTCGATGAAGACATGCATGTCGGCGACCCGGTGCTGAATGGCCTGAAAAGACCCGATTGCCACCCCGAACTGATGGCGTTCCTTGACGTGCTCGAGCACCATCTCGAGGATCTGCTGGCAGGCACCCACCATGTGTACCGCCATGCCGGTGACTGCGATTTGCCTGGCACGCTCCGTATCAGCGACGGTTCGGTCCTCGTCGCATACCCTTACGCCGTCGAACAGCAAGTTAGCCACATGCAGCACGGGATCGAGTACAGCGACTCGGCGCGCAGTCACCCGGTCCTGGTCCACGACGAAAATCCCGGCTTCGGTGATGACTGCCAATTGCTGGGATCGATCGCCGTCAAGGACAAAGCGTGCGACACCGTCGAGCAGCCATCCCGTGCCGTCGCGACGCGCAGTCACACCGCTGTAGACCGCAGCACCCGATCGTTTTGGCTCGAAGTGATCGCCTACTAGGGGTGCGAATTGCGTAGTGGTAGCTAGGAATGGAGTGGGGTCACATGCGCGTCCGAGTTCTTCGAGCACGAGAGTGAGCTCGACGAAGCATTCCGCAGTGGCAAGTTCCGTCCAGCCTTCCTTCCGATACCACTCCCAAAGCCCGTTCGCATCAGCTTCGCCCTCTGCGACTGCACGAACAAGCGACGGGGGGCAGTGCTTCGCGACCGCTTCCCGGACCGTATCGCGCCAGAGATGCTGGTCATCGTCGAGCTCTAGAAGCACTCGGGTCCCATCTTCGACGAAAGATTTCGGTGAGAATAACGTTCTCCATAGCTGAAAGTCAACGTTGGCACTTGCTTGACAATCTTCATGACGGGAAAGCAATATCAAACATTGACGCTTCTGGGAGAGGGCGAGTTCGCTGGCGCGCTCGGCCGTCGCGGTTGCGACGCCACGAAGGCAGCTTCATGTTTGCCGTGCGTGTCAAACCACATTCAGTCGCGTCATACGTCGTTTGCCGTTAGAAAATGCCGCCGGATCGGAGATGACCAAGTGCGCGCACGGTCTGCCTAACGAAAATGCCTCCCAGGCGCGTCTCGATGACAAACCTCAACGGCTAGGACAGGAGTTTGACCAATGCCCAGAAAGTCGGCTTCCGAGTTGTCGCAAAGCGGGATCGATTTGTCCGACGTCGACCACCGGGTCGGCAAACCCATCGGAGGTGGGCAACTGTGGGATCCGTGTAGTTCGTCAGACATACGCCGTTGGGTGATGGCGATGGACTACCCCAACCCTTTGCACTGGGATGAGCGGTTCGCCCGCGCTTCCAAGTTCGGCGGGCTGATCGCGCCACAGTCGATCGCCGTTGCTCTCGACTACGGCCACGGCGCAGCACCCGCATGTGTAGGCCATATCCCCAACAGCCATCTCATTTTTGGCGGGGAAGAGTGGTGGTTCTACGGATGCCCGGTCCGACCCGGAGACAAGCTGTTTCAAACTCGCAGATTTCACGATTACAAGGTTGTCGAAACGAAGTTCGCCGGCCCCACCATGTTCTCACGAGGCGATACCACCCACAAGAATCAGAGCGGCGCCCTGGTGGCTCGCGAACGGTCCACCGCGATCCGCTATCTTGTCGAAGAAGCAACCAGGCGTGGCATGTTCGAGAGTCAGCTCGGCGAGGTCAAGCGATGGACACAACTCGAACTTGAGGAAGTAGACAGGCTCCGCCGCGACTGGCTCGAGTCGAACCGGCTGGGCATCTCACCGCATTTCGACGAAGTAAAGGTCGGCGATACGCTACCTCGTCGTGTCATCGGACCACACACCATCGCTACATTCACTACCGAGTATCGCGCATTCGTTTTCAACATTTGGGGTGGATTCGAATGGGTGGCCCCCCCGGGAATCGAAGACCCGTGGGTATATCAAGATCCTGGTTTCGGCAAGGATTTCGCGTTCGACGAAGAAGACGCGTTCATCGATCCACGCAAGCGTGACGGGCTCTATCTAGGACCGTCGCGCGGCCACATCGATGCCGACCGCGCCAGCGAAGTGGGCATGGCGCGCGCGTATGGCTACGGCGCAACGATGGGCGCGTGGTGCACCGACTACCTCGCGTATTGGGCCGGCCACGACGGGATGGTGCGCCACAGCAAAGCCGATTTCCGCGGTCCGGCCTTCGAAGGTGACGTCACCTACTTCGACGCTGAAATCATTGGCAAGGAACCCGATTCGAGGTGGGGGGTGCCGCTTGTTCAGATAAAGCTGCGCCTGACCAACCAAAACGGCGAGGAGCTCGTCGCATGTACAGCCGAGGTCGAGCTTCCCCTGTGACGAAGTCCTCCACATGAAATCTACCGTTGCATCGAAGCTTTCGATCGTCTCTGGTCCGGCGTTGAGCGACGAGCCAGGGCTTGGTGCACTCACATTGCCCGGGTTTCTGCGCGAGGTGACATCGATGTATGGCGACCGGGAAGCTGTGGCATTCCGCACGGCAGAGGAAGACATCCGCTGGACGTATGCCGAACTGTGGGAACGGGCAGTCGATGTGGCATGCGCGTTACGCGCGAGCGGCGTCGCCAAGGACACCCGGGTGGGCGTCCTGATGACCAACCGCCCCGAGTGGATATCGGCTTTCTTCGGCATATCACTCGCGGGAGGCGTGGCTGTCACGCTGAGCACGTTCTCGACGCCTGCGGAGCTTCAGTATCTACTGAACGCTTCGAGCGTCGCAGTGTTGCTGTTCGAGAGGATGGTACTGAAGACAGACTTTTCAAGCGTCCTATCGACACTGGCGCCGGAGATCCGAATGGCCGAATCCAATCCGCTTCAGTCCAAGCGTTTTCCATTCCTTCGCCATCTCGCCACGGTCGGCGATGCGTCGCCCGGAGTCGAGACGTGGGATGCTTTTCTTGCCCGAGGTCGCAATGAACCGCGCGAGCTGATAAACGCTACGTCGGCGGCCGTGCTCCCCAGCGACACGGGAGCCCTGTTCTTCTCGTCGGGCTCGACAAGCAAGCCCAAAGGTGTTCTGAGCGCACACCGCGGCATCGCTATTCAGTTGTGGCGCTTCCGTCGGGTGTGCGAATTCGGGCCAGAGGACAACATCCGCTGTTGGTCGGCCAACGGTTTCTTTTGGTCCGGAAACTTCGTGATGTCACTGGGCGCCACGCTCGCGGCTGGTGGTTGTTTAGTCCTACAGCGAACTTTCGCCGCGTCCGAGGCGCTGGAATTGATGGCTGCAGAGCGCGTGAACTATCCATTCGCCTGGCCACATCAGTGGGCACAGATAGAAGCCGCACCAAACTGGCTTACAGTCGACCTGAGCAGTATGCGGTTCGCCGACGTTAAGACGCCTATCGCCCGTCACCCGACAGTGACCGCACAGTGGCATCTGCCCGACCATGCTTACGGCAACACTGAAACATTCACTATCTCAACTATTTACGGACTCAATACGCCATCTGAGACACACGGCGACAGTTGGGGCATTGCGTTGCCGGGCGTGACAATCAAGATCGTCGACCCAGTTACCCGCTGCGTAGTTCCGCGCGGCGCGAGCGGAGAGATTTGTGTCAAAGGCCCCACACTGATGCTTGGCTATATCGGCACACCGTTGGCCGAGACGCTCGATGAGGAAGGCTTTTTCCCCACCGGCGACGGGGGCTACCTTGACGATGTCGGGCGGCTGTTCTGGATCGGCAGGCTGACCGACATCATAAAGACCGGTGGCGCCAACGTCTCACCCCTCGAAGTCGATGAAGCGCTGGCCAAGCACTCTGCTGTGAAAGTAGCCAAAACGGTTGGCCTGCCGCACAAAACACTCGGCGAGGTCGTAGTCGCTTGCGTCGTCCCGCGCGACGGCGCTCAAGTCCACGCTGACGAGATTCGCGGCTACCTCCGGGAACGCTTGGCTAGCTACAAAGTGCCGCGCCACGTGCTGTTCTTCGGCGATGATGATCTCGCCTTGACCGGCAGCGACAAGATACGGTCCGACGAGCTGCGCGCATTGGCCGCGCAGCGACTGCGGACGCAGTAAGTGGAAGTAGTGGCCGCTACCCGGGGGGCGTCGACGAGATAGAGGCGGACCTACCCGCTGAAGGCTCGATCGCTTGACGACACCAGGACCACACCACGTCTTCAGTCAAACTCCGGCCATCCATCCCTTCGTGCAGCGCATTGAACTGACCGAACGACGTCATGGTGTAGCCCAACAGTGAGGTGAGTTGCTCCAGCGAAAGATCGTTTCGGATCAAACCTGCTTTGGAACATGCGGTCAAAATCTCGGTCAACAACTGGCGGTGTGGTTCCCACACTTTGGCAAATGCCTCCGGATGTTCCACTTCCAGGCTCAAGTTGTATATGAGAACCAGACGGCCGCCCACTTCCTTGGATGAGCCCGGCCGTGAAAGCACCCCGCGACACCAGGCCTCCAGCTGCCCCATTGGGTTGTCTGCGGCCTCGACCTTCTCCCGGATCGCCTCGGTGTATCTCGCGGTCACATCTTCGTACAGCGCCAGCAAGAGCTCGTCCTTACTCGAGAAATGCTGGTAGAACGTCCGCACGCTCAAGTTTGCGCGCTCAGCCAACATCTGCAGCGTGAAATTCGCCTGGCCGGATTCTTGGACGAGTTCAAGGGCCGTGGCCATGAATTGCGTGCTGCGCGCGACCGCGAGCGCGCGTGCTTCGCCGAGTCGGCGCTCGACGGCGCGCTCCTGCCAGGTGCGGGTGACTTCGCTGCTTGTGCTCGGTGCGGATTTGTGGGCATCGTCCGTTTTCATTGCGAACAACCCGCACGATGCCTTGCACTGCAACCCCGATGTGATCCTGCGCACTCGCCACAGCCGTCGACTGCATGAAGACGAAGAGGCGGCATGCAGCCACGATATCTGCAACGCCGCGCTTGGCCTGAAGCACCGACCTTCACCGGACTCGCAAGCAAGACTGGCACCCGCCTTCCGCTGACTGCTGCTTGTAAGAACGTAACTCTCTAGAATAATTACATCATTCTTGTAGCAGCGAAATTGCAGTTGTCACTGTAGGTTTATGAGCAATTCTGCTACCTGTTAAAGCTACCTAAGAGGTGGCCATCGTTGAGCACATCTGACCGGTGACGCCGCACTGGAGACCACCGTTACTGCCGTTCATCCTGTGTAGGGTGCGACGCCTTTCGGCAGCGAGTCGGTGCTGATGCCAATTGGCCATCTGCCGCGAACTATGGCGAAAATTGTCGAGATCGCCGAAGCAGCAGCATCTTTCACAAGTCGCGAGCGACGTCGACGCCAACGACGTAGTGGACGAAATCGTCGACCCCCGTCGGTCACCAGGCAACGGGTAGCCGCTCTATACCGAAAATCTCTTTGCGGGATTGGAATCGGAGGTCCTCGAACGAGACGGCGAGTCGTAGCCCAGGAAACCTCCGCACCAGCGTCGTTAGTGCGATCTGCAGCTCGGCGCGAGCGAGGTTTTGTCCGATGCATTGGTGCACGCCGTAGCCGAACGCGAGGTGCCCGCGAGTATTTCGAGCGATGTCGAATTCTTCGGGACGCTGTGTGTAGGCGGTGTCCCAGTTTCCGGCGGGCAGATTCATCAATACGAGATCACCTGCGCGAATGGGTTGGCCACCGAGCGTGAAATCTTCCTTTGCGACACGCTCGACCAGACTGTGGACCACGGTCAGATAGCGCAGCAGCTCATCGACAATATTCGCGATCTCAGTGTTGTCTTCTGTTGTTCGTAGACGCGCGAAATCGTCTGGATGCTGCATCAGGGCAAGCGTGCCGAGCGCGATCATGCTTGCCGTGGTTTCGTGGCCGGCTTGAAGCATGATCATCGCCGTCATAGCGGCTGTTTCTCTGCTGAGTCCACCCGGAATGACGTGGTCTGTGACGAGTCGACTGATCAGGTCGTCGCCCGGCTCTCGTTCCTTTCGGGAAACCAGATCCAACATGTAGCCGTACATACCCATGCCTGCGACGAGGCGCTCCTCGTCGGAGAGTCCGGAGTCGAGCACAGTTGCACTGTTGCGCTGAAAAGACTCGAGGTCCGCGTCGGGTACGCCCAGCAGCACTGAGATCACCACCGAGGGCACTGGAAGCGCGAAGTCATGGACGAGATCGGCCGGTGGTCCATGTTCGGCCATTTTGTCGATGTAGTGATCGACCAGTTCCTGAATTCGCGGCCGCATTTTCTCTGCTCGCCGAAAGGTGAAGTCGCTAGTCATCATTCGTCGGATCCGATTGTGCTCGGGGTCGTCGATTCGCGCGAAGATGATTGGCATCGCGTCGTCGGAGTTCTGCGCTTCGGCCCACATGCTATTGGTGTCTGCACTCAGCCGTGGATCAGTTAGAGCTGCGCGTATGTCCTCGTACCGACTGACCACCCATACGGGCTTGCCCTGCCAAGCCGCACGCTGCAGCCCGGGGGATTGTCGCCATAGTGTGAAGTCTGGCGGGGGCGCCAAGGGACATCCCGACGTGCGTGGCAGCGGCATGACGGGCAAGCCCGTCTCCCCACGGACGATTGAATCAGCCAATCCGTAGAACCTCCTAAATGTGGGCTAGCGCGAACGGAGTCCGTCCAGCAGTGCGTTCAGCGCCTGGACACTCTCGTCCCGCGCCGCTTGCTGATCGGCCGCATTGGCAATGAACATCGCAGCTTCCTCGGCTGCGGCCAGCAGCACATGAGCCAGTACTGCCACAGGCTGGCCCGCGGCTAGGTCGCCTTCCTCAATGGCGCGTTCAAGCATCGCGCGGATCGCCCCCAACCCGTAAACGCTTTCTAGCTCCCGCCACCTGGACCAGCCCAGCACGGCCGGCCCGTCAATCAGCAGGATCCGCTGCACTTGTGGCGTCAGGGATGCGTCAAGGAAGCCAATAAGTCCCTGGCGCAACTGATTGAAAGCGCCGTCCGCTGGATCGGCCAGATTCTTGGCGGCCTCCATCACTAGACCTTCCTCGACCGCGATGAATACCGCCTCGAAAAGAGCCTGCTTGTCGGCGAAGTGGTGGTACAGAGCACCTCGAGTCCCAACATCGGCCTCAGCAACGACTTCCTCCGTGCCGGTGTGGTGATAGCCCTTGTCAACGAACAGCCGTATCGCGGCATCGATCAGCGCGACGCGCGTCGCCTCTGCCTGGGCGGCACGCCGCGCCTTGGGGTCCAGCCTTTCTTGCCCGTGCGCCATCGCCATAGAGTATTGCATACAACTTGTATGTGACATACAGTCGCCATGTCACATACAGGTTCCATGTGACGGTTTGGTCGTCACTTTCCCCAAGTTGGAGGTACTAGGTGTCTAATCCCGCCGATGTGGTCCGCGAGTTCTGCGCCCTGATGGAACGTCGGGATCCTGAAGCCCTGCGTCCCCTGCTCGCTGACGACGCCATCTACCAAAACGTCGGCATGCCAGCATTCAGCGGAGTCGACGCCATCGTGGAGAACATGGCCGCACAGTTCTCGATGTTCCCCGACGCTTACGCCTTCGAAATCGTCAACCTAGCCAGCGACGGCCCCGTCGTCCTGACCGAACGCCTCGACTACATCCAAACCCCAGACGGAGGCAAACCCGCCATCCCGGTGATGGGAACGTTCGTTGTTGGAGATGACGGCAAAATCACTCGATGGACGGACTACTTCGATGTGAACCTAACGGTCAAACTCCTTCAAGGCGAAGACATCAGCGCGCTGGTGCCCGCCGCCACGACATGACCCGAACAACGAACACCTCCTCGCGTCAACAGAACAGGAAGGTTCGATGCGCAGCGATTACTGAAGCGTCGACCGACGGGATCGTCGAGAAACTCGCCAACGAAACCGCTGAAAGCGGTGCCAACCAGTCCAACGCCTTATCGGGACGTTCCAGGATTTGGCTACTGATCGTCTGTTCGATGGGCGTTCTCCTGGTTATCTCGTCGATGGTCGCCCTCAACGCCGCATTGGGTGCCATCGCGTTGGAAACCCTTGCCACGCAATCGCAATTGACCTGGATCGTCGACGGCTACACGCTGGTGATGGCGTGCCTGCTGCTACCGGCCGGGGCTTTAGGGGATCGCTACGGGAGGCGCACCGTCCTCCTCGTTGGGCTCGCCATCTTCGCTGCAGCATCGCTCGCGCCCATCTATTTCGACACGCCCACCGCCCTCATCGTTGCGCGAGGTGTCACAGGAGTCGGTGCCGCAGCAATACTCCCAGCCACCCTCTCGTTGTTGACCGCAGCCTATCCAGAAGAAGAGCGCAACAAGGCAATTGGCATCTGGGCCGGTGTGTGCGCATCGAGTGCGCTCGTCGGTTTCATGGGGACTGCGATACTCACTCAATTCGGGCCATGGCAGACGATCTTCTGGGCGTTCGTCGGAGCAGCGGCTCTGCTGTTCGTATTCGCCCTGACGATCTCGTCATCCAAGGACCCCGAGGCAACGCCGGTCGACTGGTGGGGTGCGCTGTTCATCGGCTCGGCGGTCGCCGTTTTCGTCTTCGGCGTGATTGAAGCACCGCTGCGAGGGTGGAGCGACCCGACGGTGTCTGGTTGCCTTGCTGGCGGCATCTTGCTCGCCATTTTCTTCGGCTACTTCGAATTGCGCCGCAAGCATCCACTACTCGATATTCGTGTGTTCAGAAGACCCGACATGCTGACCGGCTCTGTCGGCATGATGACGCTGTTCTTCGCCATTTTCGGGTTCTTCTTCTTGATCATGCAGCACCTGCAACTGGTGATCGGCTACAGCCCGCTGCAAACCGCGATCGCGCTGTGTCCGCTCGCGGTGCCGCTACTTGTCATTGCGGCGTTCACACAGTGGTATTTGCCGCGGCTTGGGCTACGTGTCTCGGTGGCAGCGGGACTCGCGATCCTGGCTATGGGCCT
>NZ_JCALCN010000043.1:0-26304 GCF_059812345.1 Mycobacterium sp. NGS59 | reverse complement strand
ACACCGGCAACGTCAACACCGGTGCGTTCAACACCGGCAACTACAACAACGGATTCCTGTGGCGCGGCGACAACCAGGGACACTTCTTCACCAGCGGACCGGGCTACTTCAACTCGACCAGCACTCCGTCGTCGGGATTCTTCAACAGCGGACTCGGTAGCTCGTCGGGGTTCTTCAACACCGGCGCCAACAACTCCGGCATCCTCAACACCACGCCGACGGTCCTGGCCGTCGGCAACTCGGGCTTGTTCAACACCGGCGGCTTCCAGTCGGGTCTGATCAACTCGGGCAACACCATCTCGGGCCTGCTGAACTCCAGCCTGGTCGCCATCACGACACCGGCGTTCGTCTCGGGTGTGTTCAACACCGGAAGCAACATGTCGGGCGTCTTCGGCGGCCCGTCGACGTTCAATCTCGGGCTGGCCAACGACGGCGCCCTGAACATCCTCGCCAATGCCAATATCGGCAGCCGCAACATTCTGGGCAGCGGCAATATCGGCGACTTCAACATTCTCGGCAGCGGAAATGTCGGCAGCGGCAACATAATCGGTAGCGGAAACATTGGCAGCCAGAACTTCGGTAGCGCCAATATCGGCTCGCTGAACATCGGCAATGCGAACATCGGCCTGAACAACATCGGCTCGGGCAACCTCGGCAGTTTCAACTTCGGTTTCGGCAACCTCGGCAGCTACAGCATCGGGTTCGGCAACGCCGGCAACTTCAACCAGGGTTTCGCCAATACCGGCAACAACAACATCGGCTTCGGCAACACCGGAAACAACAGCTTCGGCATCGGCCTCACCGGCGACGGCCAGTTCGGCATCGGCGCCCTGAACTCCGGTCTGGGCAACACCGGGTTGTTCAACTCGGGAACCAATAACTTCGGCTTGTTCAACGCGGGCACCGGCAACATCGGCATCGGGAACTCGGGCACCGGCAACGTCGGCCTGTTCAACGCCGGCGTCGGGAACTGGGGCTTCGAGAACCCCGGCAGCGGCAACACCGGATTCCACAACCCCGGTGACTACAACACCGGCTTCGGTAACGTCGGCGCCCTCAACTCCGGCTTCTACAACACCGGCAGTTACAACACCGGCGGTTTCAACGCCGGCAACTTCAACACCGGCGACTTCAACGCCGGCAACACCAACACCGGCAGCTACAACCCGGGCAACACCAACACCGGGTTCTTCAACACCGGCAACGTCAACACCGGCCTGCTGAACAGCGGCAACTTCAACAACGGCTTCTCCCAGGCGCTGGACAACCAGGGCCAGATCGCCATCGATCTGTCGTACACCACCCCGTACATCCCGATCGACATGTCGATGACGATTCCGGTGAACATCGTCATGCCGTTGGGCGGCATGACGATCCCGCTGACCGAAGCCGGAGCGATCTTCCCCAGGACCTTCTACCTGCCGGTGCCGATCATCGCCCCCGAGGGGCTGTTCTTCGTCGGGCCCATCACGCTGGGTGCCTCGACCATCACCGCTCCGCTGGTCACGCTGACCATCGGCGGACCGGGAGTCAACCTGCCGATCAGCATCACCGGGGCCCTGGAAAGCCGCACCATCACATTCCTGAACATCCCCGCCGCACCCGGGATCGGGAACTCCACCACCAACCCGTCGTCGGGCTTCTTCAACACCGGAGCCGGCGGCTCGTCGGGTTTCCAGAACCTGGGCGCGGGCATTTCGGGCATCTCGAACATCGCCGCGACGCTCGGCGCGTCCGGCTTCCAAAACGTCGGCTCGTTGACGTCGGGCTGGGCCAACCTGGGCAACTCCGTCTCCGGCTTCTACAACACCAGTGCGCTGAACCTCGCGACCCCGGCCAACATCTCGGGCCTGTTCAACATCGGCAGCAACGTCTCGGGCCTGTTCAACGGCCCCAACGGCACGGTGTTCAACGCCGGCCTGGCCAACCTCGGCCAGTTGAACTTCGGCGACGGCAACCTCGGCAGCTTCAACCTGGGTAGCGGCAACATCGGCAGCAATAACTTCGGCTTCGGCAACCTCGGCAGTGGCAACTTCGGCAGCGGCAACGTCGGCGTCGGAAACTTCGGCTTCGGCAACGCCGGCCCGGGTCTGACGGCGGTCCTGGACAACATCGGTTTCGGCAACCTGGGTAGCAACAACTTCGGGTTCGGCAACACCGGCGACGGCAACATCGGCTTCGGCAACACCGGAAACGGCAACATCGGGATCGGCCTCACCGGAAACAACCAGCAGGGCATCAACTTCGCCGGCTTCAACTCCGGCACCGGCAACATCGGCTTCGGCAACTCCGGCACCAACAACATCGGCATCGGCAACTCGGGCGACGGCAACTGGGGCATCGGCAACTCCGGCAGCTTCAACACCGGCATCGGCAACGCCGGCACCACCAACACGGGCCTGTTCAACACCGGACTGGTCAACACCGGCGTCGGCAACGTCGGCAACTTCAACACCGGCCTGTACAACACCGGCAACACCAACACCGGCATCGCCAACCGGGGTGACTACAACACCGGTTGGGCCAACACCGGCGACTACAACACCGGCTTCGCCAACGCCGGCAACATCAACACCGGCGCATTCAGCACCGGCAACGAGAACAACGGCTCCCTGTGGCGCGGCGACCGCTCCGGTCTGATCAGCGCCGGCTACCGCATCCACGTGCCCGAGATCCCCGCTCACGTCACCATCGACGTGCCGATCGACATCCCGATCACCGCCGGGTTCACCAACACGCTGTTCAGCGGCATCACCATGCAGGACCTGAACTTCGGGCTGAACATCTCGCTGGGCCCGGTACCGATCGCCACCGGCAAGGTCAACAGCCTCACCATCCCGCCGATCGTGATCACCGGCCCGGCGGTCAATTTCAACATCGGCAGCCCCACGACCCGGATCTTCATCCCGGCGACCGCCAGCATCGGACCGGTCGACTACACGCTGTTCTACATCCCGCCGACCCCGGGCTTCTTCAACGCCACCACGCTGCCGTCGTCGGGGTTCTTCAACGGCGGCCCCGGAACCGTCTCGGGCATCATGAATATCGGCGCGAACATCTCCGGGCTGCAGAACTTCTCGCTGCTGGGCGGAGTATCGGGATTCAAGAACTACGGCTCGCTGCTGTCGGGTGTGTCCAACCTCGGCGACACGGTGTCGGGCCTGTTCAACACCGGCTTCGGCACACCGGCCAACGTCTCGGGCATGTCCAACGTCGGCACCAACCTCGCGGGACTGTTCATCAGCCAGGTGCCGCCGCCCGGATTCTCGACGTTCAACCTCGGGCTGGGCAACGCCGGGTCCAACAACATCGGCTTCGGCAATGTCGGGGACAACAACATCGGCTTCGGCAACATCGGCAACAACAACGTCGGCTTCGCCAACAACGGCTTGGCCAACTTCGGCCTGGGCAACTACGGCGACGGCAACATCGGCCTGGGCAACCTCGGCAACCTCAACATCGGTTTCGCCAACCTGGGCAGCTCGAACGCCGGCTTCGGCAACGCCGGCAGCTTCAACCAGGGCTTCGCCAACACCGGCAACACCAACATCGGCCTGGCCAACACCGGCGACAACAACACCGGTGTCGGGCTGTCCGGCAACGCCCAAAGCGGTTTCGGGTCGTGGAACTCCGGCACCGGCAACAGCGGCCTGTTCAACTCCGGGACCAACAACGTCGGGCTGTTCAACTCCGGTAGCGGCAACACCGGCATCGGCAACTCCGGCACCGGAAACTGGGGCATCGGCAACGCCGGCGTCACCAACACCGGCTTCTTCAACGCCGGCGACATCAACACCGGATTCTTCAACCCCGGCAACGTTAACACCGGCTTCGGTAACGCCGGCCACTACAACTCCGGCAACTTCAACGCCGGCAACTTCAACACCCTGAGCTTCAACACCGGCAACTACAACACCGGCTGGCTCAACGGCGGCAACTACAACACCGGCGCGGGCAACAACGGCAACGTCAACACCGGCTTCTTCAACGCCGGCAACTACAACAACGGCGTCCTGTGGCGCGGCGACTACCAGGGCCTGTACGGCTTCAGCTACACCGAGTCCATTCCCGACACCGGCATCCCGATCAAGCTGAACGTGCCGATCCACCTCAACATCCCGATCACGGGAACCCTGGGCATCCTCAACGTCCAGGGCTTCCGGATCCCGTCGATGACCGTCGACGCGACCTTCTTCGGCGGCATCACCGCCAGGTTGGTCACGGTCAACTCGTTCTTCATCCCGAACATCTCGATCGGCCTGCCCGCGATCACCGTCAACGTCGGCGCCGGCAGCCTGCCGCCGGGACCGCCGCTGATCAACATCGTCGGAAACGGCACCCTGCTGCCCATCCAGATCCCGTTCGTCGACATCCCGGCGCGGCCCGGCTTCCTCAACACCACCGGCCTGCCGTCCTCCGGGTTCTTCAACTCCGGCACCGGCACCTCGTCCGGTTTCGGAAACGTCGGCGGCAACATCTCCGGCTTCTTCAACACCGCCTCCGGGCTGCTGGGGTTGTCGGGGTACCAGAACTTCGGCGACCTGCTCTCGGGCATGTCGAACTTCGGCAACACCGTCTCGGGCTGGTTCAACACCAGCACGCTGGGCCTGGTCAACCCCGGAAACGTCTCCGGCCTGGCGAACATCGGCAACGACATCGCCGGGTTCTTCAACAACAACCCGGTCGCCAACATCGGCGCCGCCAACCTCGGGTTCGGCAACATCGGTGACGGCAACGTCGGCAACAACAACTTCGGCTTCGGCAACATCGGCAACGGCAACTTCGGTTTCGGCAACATCGGCGACAACAACGTCTTCTCCGGCAACCTCGGCAGCAACAACGTCGGCTCGGGTAACCTGGGCTTCGGCAACTTCGGCCTGGGCAACCTGGGCAACTTCAACCGGGGCTTCGGCAACAACGGAAGCCTCAACATCGGTTTCGGCAACACCGGCACCAACAACATCGGCATCGGTCTGACAGGTGACGGACAGATCGGCTTCGGCGCCCTGAACTCCGGCAGCGGCAACGTCGGGCTGTTCAACTCGGGCACCAACAACGTCGGTTTCTTCAACTCCGGCACCGGCAACGTCGGGCTGTTCAACTCCGGCACCGGCAACCAGGGCATCGCCAACTCCGGCGTCGGGAACTGGGGCATGTGGAACCCGGGCACCGGCAACACCGGCATCGCGAACGCGGGCACCTACAACACCGGGCTGTTCAACGCGGGCTCCACCAACACCGGCATGTCCAACCCCGGTAACTACAACACCGGAATGGACAACACCGGCAACTTCAACACCGGCAACTTCAACGTCGGTGACTACAACACCGGCGACTTCAACACCGGCGACTACAACACCGGCAGCGGCAACTCCGGCAACGTCAACACCGGGTTCTTCAACGGCGGCAACTACAGCAACGGCATGTTCTGGCGGGCGGACTACCAGGGCCTGTTCGGCGCTCACGCCGAGTTCAGCATCCCCGAGTTCCCGGTGCTCAACTTCGACATCAACATCCCCATCAACATCCCGATCAAGGTGGATCTGGGCACCCTGCTGGTCAACGGCTTCACCTTCCCGCGCATCACCATCAACGCGATCGCCATCACCAACTTCAGCGTCGGCCCGATCACCATCCCGAGCATCAGCGGCACCCTGCCCAAGATCGACGTCAACATCGGCAATCCCGACGGCTCGACGAACATTCCGATCCAGATCCGCAGCGGGCTCGGCCCGATCCGCATCGTCTTCCTCGACATCCCGCCGGCGCCCGGCTTCGGCAACACCACCGCCGTCCCGTCGTCGGGCTTCTTCAACACCGGACCCGGCAGCGTCTCCGGGTTCGGGAACATGGGTGCCAACCTGTCCGGCTGGTGGAACGCGACGAGCACGTCGGTCTCGGGGTTCCAGAACCTCGGCACGCTCACCTCGGGCTGGGCCAACCTCGGCAACACCGTCTCGGGCTTCTACAACACCGCCACCGCCAACCTGGCGACACCGGCGCACCTGTCCGGCCTCTACAACGTCGGCACCGATCTGGCCGGCCTGTTCAACGACCCGGCCGGGACGATCTTCAACGCCGGACTGGCCGACCTGGGCCGGCTGAACCTGGGCAACGCCAACATCGGCGACTTCAACCTGGGCAGCGCCAACCTCGGCAGCCAGAACTTCGGCTTCGGCAACCTGGGCGACCTCAACATCGGCTTCGGCAACATCGGCAGCGGCAACATCGGGTTCGGCAACGCCGGTCCCGGACTGACCGCGGCACTGAACAACATCGGCTTCGGCAACATCGGCGACGGCAACTTCGGCATCGGCAACACCGGTGACGGCAACTTCGGGTTCGGCAACACCGGCAACAACAACATCGGCATCGGATTGACCGGCGACGGCCAGATCGGCTTCGGCCCGCTGAACTTCGGCTTGAACAACATGGGCCTGTTCAACCTGGGCGACAACAACTTCGGCTTCTCCAACGCCGGCAGCCTCAACCAGGGCTTCGCCAACACCGGCAACAACAACATCGGCTTCTTCAACACCGGCGACAACAACATCGGCATCGGGCTCACCGGCAACGGGCTCAGCGGATTCGGCTCGCTCACCTCGGGCGCGGGCAACACCGGCTTCTTCAACTCCGGCACGTCCAACACCGGCATGTTCAACTCCGGCACCGGCAACAGCGGCTTCTTCAACTCCGGCACCGGCAACTTCGGCATCGGCAACATGGGCACCGGCGGATTCGGCATCGGCCTGTCCGGCGACAACCAGATCGGCATCGGCGGCACCAATTCCGGCAGCTTCAACATCGGCTTCTTCAACTCCGGAACCGGCAACGTCGGCATCGGGAACTCGGGCACCGGAAACTGGGGCATCGGCAACACCGGCACCAACAACACCGGTATCGGCAATGCCGGTTTCTTCAACTCCGGCCTGTTCAACACCGGCAACTTCAACTCCGGCATGGCCAACCCCGGCGACTACAACACCGGCATGTTCAACCTCGGCACCCTGAACACCGGCATCGGCAACACCGGCAGCACCAACACCGGGTTCTACAACACCGGCGACTACAACACCGGCATCGCCAACGCCGGCAACTTCGGCACCGGCGGCTTCATGACCGGCAGCATGAACAACGGCTTCTTCTGGCGGGCCGACGGGCAGGGCCTGCTGGCAGCCAATTACACGATCCTCGCCGAGCGCGTCAACGGCTGGCTCACCGTCGACGTGCCGATCAACATCCCGATCACCGGCACCATCACCGACATCAGCGTCCCGGCCATCAACATCCCGCGGATCGACGCCAGAGGCACCCTGGACCTGGCCATCCTGTCCGGCACGGTCATCGCCCCGATCGGCCCGATCAACATCCACGGCGGCGGCCCGGGCGCCCCGCCCACCACCCCGATCACCATCAACTTCGGCGCCCAGCCCGCGATCAACATCAACATCGGCAACCCCGACGGCTCCACCGTCATCCACGCGCTGGGCCTGTTCGGCGCCGGGCCCGCCTATCTCCCGCTGCTCGACCTGCGCCCGATGCCGGGCATCGGCAACCTCACCCCGCTGCCGTCCTCGGGCTTCTTCAACTGGGGCAGTGGCCTTGCGTCCGGGTTCCAGAACTTCGGCAGCAACTCCGGGATGTTCAACTTCGCCACCGGGCTACTCGGCAACTCCGGGTTCTTCAACTACGGTTCGCTGCAGTCCGGCTTCGACAACCTCGGCAACGCCATCTCCGGTTTCCTCAACACCGGTGTCGGGACACCGGCGAGCGTCTCCGGCTGGCAGAACCTCGGCACCAACCTGGCCGGCTGGTTCCAGAACGGACCCGACGCCACCACCTTCAGCGCCGGTCTGGCCAACCTCGGCATCTGGAACATCGGCAGCGCCAACCTCGGCGATTTCAACATCGGCAACGCCAACATCGGCGGCCTCAACTTCGGCAGCGCCAACCTCGGCAGCTTCAACTGGGGCTTCGGCAACATCGGCGACTACAACTTCGGCCCCGCCAACTTCGGCACCGGGAACTGGGGCTTCGGCAACTCCGGTCCCGCGCTCACCGCGGCGCTGCAGAACATCGGCTTCGGCAACACCGGCAACTTCAACATCGGCTTCGGCAACACCGGTACCGGCAACATCGGCTTCGGCAACACCGGCGACGGCAACATCGGCATCGGACTCGTCGGCAACGCCCAGACCGGGTTCGGCGGCTTCAACTCCGGCACCGGCAACTTCGGCCTGTTCAACTCCGGCACCAACAACGTCGGCTTCTTCAACTCCGGCGAGGGCAACTGGGGCATCGGGAACTCCGGCCGCTTCAACACCGGCATCGGCAACACCGGTCTGGTCAACTCGGGCTTCTTCAACACCGGCCTGGTCAACACCGGAATCGGAAACTCGGGCAACTACAACACCGGCTTCTTCAACACCGGCAACACCAACACCGGCGCGTTCAACCCGGGCAGCTACAACACCGGCAGCTTCAACCCCGGCGACTACAACTCCGGTGACTTCAACGTCGGCAACTCCAATACCGGATGGGCCAACTACGGCAACTTCAACACCGGCGCCTTCAACGGCGGCAACTACAGCAACGGGTTCTTCTGGCGAGGCGACTATCAGGGTCTGGGCGGCTTCGCCTACCAGACCACCATCCCGGGCATCCCGTGGGACTACAACCTGGCCGCCGACATCCAGATCCCGATCCAAGGCACCATCAACGCCATCACCCAGGACATGTTCACCATCTCGCAGTTCGAGATACCGATCAGCCTGGAGATCACCGTCTGCTTCCTCTACATCCCGTTCGTGGGATGCGTCCTGAGCGGCACGCTGCCGGCGATCCCCATCACCACCGAAACCCTGGGCCCCTTCACCATCGACCCGTCGGTGCTCAACCCGGAGACGCCACTGGTCTTCAACTTCGAAAACCCGATCAACATGCTCGGCAACGGGCTGGTCGGGCCGTTCACGTTCGGCTTCGAGTGGCGCGGCAGCCCCGGCTTCTTCAACTCCGGCAGCGCCCCGTCGTCGGGCTTCTTCAACTCCGGGGCGGGCGGCGCATCGGGCATGCTCAACGCCGCCAACGGCGCGGTGTCGGGCATCGGCAACGTGTTCAGCCAGGTGTCCGGGATGTTCAACAGCGGCGGCGTGAATGTCTCCGGTCTGCAGAACGTCGGCGCCTTCGAATCGGGCTGGGCGAACCTGGGCAACTTCATGTCCGGCTTCTACAACACCAGCATGCTCGACCTGATGACTCAGGCGTTCGTGTCCGGTGTCGGGAACTTCGGCAGCGAGTTGGCGGGATTCTTCGGGGACAACACGCCCTGACGCCTCTAGCGGCGGGGTTGCCAGACGACCAGCGCCCGGCTCTTGGGCACCACCGCGACCTCGCGACGCTGGTTGGCCCGCAACACCGCCACTTCCTCGGCCAACTCCGAGAGCCGCGACTGCAGCGCGTCGACCTGGTTGGTCAGCTCGATGATGCGTTTGATGCCGGCGAGGTTGACGCCCTCGTCCTGGGACAGTCGCTGCACCTCACGCAGCAGGTCCACGTCGTGCTCGGAGTACCGACGTCCGCCGCCGGCGGTGCGCTGCGGCCGGACCAGGCCGAGCCGGTCGTAGGTGCGCAACGTCTGCGCATGCATACCGGCCAGCTCGGCGGCCACCGAGATCAAGAACGTGCGCGACGATTCCCGGTCGGGGTTCTTCGAGTTCATGGTCGATTCCCTGCCCATCCGGCTCTGGGGTCGAACCCGCTGGACCGCTCGGCCGCCGCGTAGGCTTCCAGCGCCTCCTGCGCGGCACCTTCCAGATTCGACGGGACCGCGACCTTCACGGTGACCAGCAGGTCGCCGCTGCCACCGCTGCGCTTGGGCACACCCCGGCCACGCACCCGCAGGATGCGGCCGTCGGCGGTGCCCTTGGGCACCCGGACGCCGACCTTGCCGTCCAGCGTGGGCACCGAAAGCGTTGAGCCCAAAGCCAATTCGGTGAAGCTGACGGGTACGGTCACGGTCAGGTCGTCGCCGTCGCGGCCGAAGACCTTGTCCGGCCGCACATGCACGGTCACGTACAGGTCACCGGACGGAGCGCCCCGCAACCCGGCTTCGCCCTGCCCGGCCAGCCGGATGCGCTGACCGTCGTCGACGCCGGGTGGGATGCGCACGTTGATGGTGCGGGTCCGAGTCGTGACCCCGGTGCCTTTGCACTCCTCGCACGGGTGCTCGATGATCGAGCCGCTGCCCCGGCATTCGGTGCACGGCTCGGAGAAGCCGAACGCACCCTGGTTGCGGTTGATGACGCCGGCGCCGTTGCAGTTCGGACACACCTTCGGGCTGGTGCCCGGGCGTGCGCCGCTGCCGTGGCAGTTGGTGCACGGGGCCGGGCTGGTCAACCGCAGCGGCATCGCGACGCCCCTGGCGGCCTCGACGAAATCCAGTTCCGTCTCGGTCTCCAGGTCCTTGCCGCGCCGGGGCCGGCTGGGACGGGTGCTGCCACCCCGCCCGAACAGGCCGCCGAACAGGTCGCCGATGTTGGCGCCGCCGGACCGGCCGGCGGCGTCGAACAAGTCGTTCAGATTGAACTCGGCGCCGTCCCCGCCTCCGCCGAAGCCGCCGAACCCACCCGTGTCGAACCGACGGCCACCGAAGCCTCCGCCGGCGAACAGCCGGCGGGTCTCGTCGTATTCCTTGCGCTTGGCTTCGTCGGACAGAACGCTGTAGGCCTCCGAGACCGCCTTGAACCGCTCGGCCCCGGCGGGGTTCTTGTCCGGATGCAGATCCGAAGCCAACTTGCGGTAGGCCGTCTTGATCTCTTTGGCATCGGCATCGGAGGAGACGCCAAGCTCCTTGTAGAAGTCCTTCTCGACCCACTCACGCTGAGCCATGTCGCGTCACCTCCTTACCTTCGTATCGATTCTGTCCTAAACACCGGAGTCGTCGGCGTTATCGCTCGTGTCGGCAGGTCCGGTTTCCGAACCCGCGCCGGCGACGGTGTCGACGACGCCGACCATGGCGTGCCGCAGCACCTGTTCGCCGAGCAGGTAGCCCTGCCTCATGACGGTGCCGATCACCGGCTTGGAACCCGGTCCGCCGTCGCCTTCGTGCTGCACGGCTTCATGCAGTGCGGGGTCGAAGTCCTCGCCCTCGGCCCCGAACGCGGTCAGGCCCAACCCGCCCAGCACGCCCGTCAGCTTGTCGGCGACCGCCTTCATCGGACCCGACTCCAGGTCGCCGTGCTGCCGTGCGCGGTCGAGATCGTCGAGGATGCCCAGGAATTGACCGACCACGTCGGCCTTGGCCCGGTCCTTCGCGGCCTGCTGGTCGCGCAGCGCCCGCTTGCGGTAGTTGGCGAAGTCGGCCTGCACGCGCTGCAGGTCCTGGAGCAACTCGGCCGCCTTGTCGGCTTCCTCCGGGCTCTCGCCGGCGAAGGCACCCCCTCCCGGTGCTGGACCGGGAGGGGCCTGCCGTACTTCACCTGTCTCGGGATCGATCCGCCGTCTGTCGGTGACCGTCACCGGTTCTTGTGCGTGGTTTTGAGTTCCGTCGCTCACTGGCGCCGCTCCTCCTCATCACTCCGTTCTGCATCGTCGCGGCGCGCGCTCACTGGCGCCGCTCCTGGTCGTCGTCGACCACCTCCGCGTCCACCACGTCGTCGGCCCCCGCGGTCTGGTCGAAACCACCACCGGGCTGACCGCCGGCGGCGGCACCTTCGGCCTGGGCGGCCTCGTAGATGGCCTGTCCCAGCGCCTGGGACTCCTGGCCCAGCTTCTCCATCGCCGACTTGATCGCGGAGATGTCATCGCCACCCAGCGCCGACTTGGCTTCTGCCACAGCGGCTTCCACCTTGCTCAGCGTGTCCTCAGGAACCTTCGACCCACCCTCGGCCTCACGTTGCTCTTTGACGAACTTCTCCGTCTGGTAGACCAGCGTCTCGGCCTGGTTGCGGACGTCGGCTTCCTCGCGACGCTTGCGGTCTTCGTCCGCGTGCGCCTCGGCATCCTTGATCATCCGGTCGATCTCCTCCTTGGAGATGCCCGAACCTTCCTGGATGCGGATGGTGTTCTCCTTGCCGGTGCCCTTGTCCTTGGCGGTGACGTGCACGATGCCGTTGGCGTCGATGTCAAAGGTGACCTCGATCTGCGGAACACCGCGCGGGGCCGGTGCGATACCGGTCAGCTCGAAGCTGCCCAACAGCTTGTTGTGCGCCGCGATCTCACGCTCACCCTGGAAGACCTGGATCTGCACCGACGGCTGGTTGTCGTCGGCGGTGGTGAAGGTCTCCGAGCGCTTGGTCGGGATGGTGGTGTTGCGCTCGATGAGCTTGGTCATCACCCCACCCTTGGTCTCGATGCCCAGGCTCAGCGGCGTGACGTCAAGCAGCAGAACGTCTTTCACCTCGCCCTTGAGTACACCCGCCTGCAGCGCGGCACCCACGGCCACGACCTCGTCGGGGTTGACGCCCTTGTTGGGCTCCTTGCCACCGGTCATCTCCTTGACCAGGTCGGTCACCGCAGGCATGCGGGTGGAACCGCCCACCAGCACCACGTGGTCGATGTCGCCCACCGAGATGCCGGCGTCGGCGATGACCGACTGGAACGGCTTGCGGGTGCGGTCCAGCAGGTCCTGGGTGATGCGCTGGAACTCGGCCCGGGTCAGCTGCTCGTCGAGGAACAGCGGGTTCTTGTCGGCGTCGACGGTGATGTAGGGCAGGTTGATCGAGGTGCTCTGCGAGCTGGACAGCTCGATCTTGGCCTTCTCGGCGGCCTCACGCAGCCGCTGCATGGCCATCTTGTCCTTGGTCAGGTCGATGCCGCTGGTGCCCTTGAACTTCTCCACCAGCCAGTCCACGACGCGCTGGTCCCAGTCGTCGCCGCCGAGGTGGTTGTCACCGCTGGTGGCACGCACCTCGACCACACCCTCGCCGATCTCGAGCAGCGAGACGTCGAAGGTGCCGCCGCCGAGGTCGAAAACCAGAATGGTCTGCTCTTTCTCGCCCTTGTCCAGGCCGTAGGCCAGCGCGGCCGCGGTCGGTTCGTTGACGATGCGCAGCACGTTGAGGCCGGCGATCTGGCCGGCGTCCTTGGTCGCCTGACGCTGAGCGTCGTTGAAGTAGGCGGGAACGGTGATCACCGCGTCCGCGATGTCCTCACCCAGGTAAGCCTCGGCGTCGCGCTTCAGCTTCTGCAGCACGCGAGCGCTGATCTCCGGAGCGGTGTATTTCTTGCCATCGATATCCACGGACCAGTCCGTGCCGATTTCGCGCTTGACCGAACGAATGGTGCGGTCGACGTTGGTCACCGCCTGGTTCTTGGCGGGCTGACCCACCAGCACTTCGCCGTTACGCGCGAACGCGACGACAGACGGGGTCGTCCGCGAGCCCTCGGAGTTTGCGACGACGACGGGGTCGCCACCCTCCAGAACTGCGACGACGGAGTTGGTGGTCCCGAGGTCGATGCCGACCGCACGAGCCATAGTGATTCCTCCTGAATCTGTAGAGCTTCTGCTTGTTGCACTATGCTGAGTGAACCCCGCTCAAGACTGCTCCGGCCGCCATGTGCCTGTCAACTCAGACTTGAGTGTGCCTCACTCAACTTGTCGATCATGCTAACGGTGTAGGCGCGGGGTTTGTTCCCGGGGGCGCGGTATGCGCTCTCTATGAGATCGGTCAGTTCGACGGAATTACCGGTCAATCTGGTGCTTATATATTTGACGGGGTCGGTTCGAATGGCGGGAGTGGGTGTCGAGCAGATGGCGCCGGGGGAACGAACACGCAGAAGCGGCCTGTCCGCGCAAGGAAGAATGCTGGCCTACAGCGCCGTGCTCGCGCTGAATGCGGGTTGGGTGAACGCGGTAGCGATCCTCACCCTGGCGGTTCCGGTCGGCAACCTCACCGGTGTCACCACCCAGATCGGCATGGACACCGCGCACCCGTGGCGCTACGAAAGCCACGTCCTGGGCGCGATCCTGCTGGGGTTCCTGCTAGGCGCCGCGGTGGCCGGCACGCTGCTCTCGTCCAGCCGGATGCCGCTGGCCAGGCGCCACGCCGCCGTGTTGGCCATCGAAGCCATCCTGCTGTTGGCCGCCGCCGCCGGAGTCACCGCGGACAAGAACGAGATCGCCATCTTCGGGATCGAGGAGACCGCCGTCCAGGGGCTGTTCGCAGCGGCGGCCCTCGGTTTGCAGAACGGCCTGACCTCCAGCTTCCGCGGGATGGCGGTCCGCACTACCCACTTCACCGGCACCGTCACCGACCTCGGGTTGATGCTGGGCCGCAGCCGTGAGCACGGCTTCGACAAGTGGAAGGCCGCGATCCTGGCCACGACCCTGCTGCTGTTCCTCACCGGCGCGGTCGCCGGCCTGGTGGCCGGGGCCAAGTTCGACGGATACGCACTCGTCGTACCGGCCGTGATCTGCCTGATCATGGGATGTGTCAACGTCGCACTCAGCCGCACCCGCCGGCCCCGGGTGGCGACGGTCGAGCCGGTGGCCGCCTAGGACTGTATCTACCCGACCCGGGTCCACGCTCGTGCAACAATAACAGAGCAATTGCTCTGTTATTGTGTTTTCATGCCCCGCCCTCGCGAGCACGACCCGGACCGCGTGCTGGATGCCGCGGAGGCGCTGGCCGTGCAGTCCGGTCCGGCCGCGGTGACCATCCGGGGTATCAGTGCCGCGACCGGCGTCTCCAACGGCGCGCTGTATCACAGCTTCGGATCACGAGCCGGGTTACTGGCTCAGGCCTGGCTGCGGGCCGGCCGTCGTTTCCTCGACACGCAACAGGCGTTGGTGGACGACGCGATCTCGGCGGCCTCCTCCACCTCGGGGCCAGACGTCGGCATCGCCGCGGTGGCGGCCGCCGCTGACGCACCCGCCGTCTTCGCCGCTCAGCACCCGAACTCATGTCACCTGCTTCTGACACTGCCGCGCGACGAACTGTTGGATCCTGAGCTACCCGACAAGCTCGCAGCTCAGCTTCGCGATGTCGAGTCGGCCTTGATCGGATTGATGATCGAGCTCGCCCGCCGGGTCTGGAACCGCAAAGACGCCGCGGCGGTGGACACCATCACCATGTGCATCGTCGATCTTCCGACGGCAATCCTGCTGCGCCGCAACCGGTTACACGACAAAACGGCGCGCGAGCAACTGCGCGCCGCGGTGCACGCCGTGCTTAGAACCGAGCCTCCAAAACCAACTCCTAGACCCGAAAGGACATCATGACCATCACCTTGACCTACGACGAGAAGATCGCTGTCCTCGACCTCGGCGACGACGAAAATCGCTTCTCACCCGGCTTTCTCGACGACATCAACGCCCACCTCGACGACATCGAAACAAGCGGCGCGCACGGTCTGGTGACCACCGCGTCCGGCAAGTTCTATACCAACGGCCTGGACTTGGACTGGCTGGTCGCGCATGCCGAGCAGACCCAGCAGTATGTCGAACGGGTCCAGGGTCTGCTTGCGCGCGTGCTGACGCTGCCGATGCCGACCGCCGCGGCGGTCGTCGGGCACGCGTTCGGCGCCGGCGCGATGTTAGCCGTCGCGCACGATTTCCGGGTGATGCGGGCCGACCGCGGCTTCTTCTGTTTTCCCGAGGTAGACATTCACATTCCGTTCACTCCTGGCATGGCGGCACTGATCCAAGCCAAACTGACTCCGCCGGCTGCGGTGGCCTCGATGACGACCGGCCGCCGCTTCGGTGGCACCGACGCCGCCGCCCTCGGGATCGTCGACGCCACTGCGGACGAGGCGGAGGTGACAGCCGCGGCGGTGGAAATGCTGCGGCCCCTCGCCGGTAAGGATCGCGGCACCCTGGGGGCCATCAAACAGACCATGTTCGCGCAGGCCACCGCCGCGCTCACCGCGACAAACAGCTCAGCGGTGCGGCCTGGGTAACAAGACAGGCCGGCGGGACGCCGGTGAGATAGCCTGACATCCGATTCTCGCGGCGTTCCCCCAAGCTACGGCGATAAGGACCTGGATGACACCGTCCGACAGTGCGCTCGGCCGCGAAGACGCCGGGTATCACAAGGCCCTGAAGAACCGTCAGCTGCAGATGATCGCGCTGGGCGGCGCGATCGGCACCGGCCTCTTCCTGGGCGCCGGCGGGCGGCTCGCCTCGGCCGGGCCCGGGCTCTTCATCGTGTTCGGCATCTGCGGCCTCTTCGTCTTCCTGATCCTGCGCGCGCTCGGCGAGCTGGTGCTGCATCGGCCGTCGTCGGGATCCTTCGTGTCCTACGCGCGGGAGTTCTTCGGCGAGAAGATGGCCTACGCGGCCGGCTGGATGTACTTCCTCAACTGGGCGATGACCGGCATCGTCGACACCACCGCCATTGCGCAGTACTGCCGCTACTGGAAGGTGTTCCAACCCATCCCGCAGTGGACTCTGGCACTGGTCGCGCTGATCGTGGTGCTGTCGATGAACCTGATCTCGGTCAAGCTCTTCGGTGAGCTGGAGTTCTGGGCCGCGCTGATCAAGGTGCTGGCGCTGGTGACGTTTCTCGTCGTCGGCACCGTCTTCCTAGCCGGCCGATTCAAGATCGAAGGCCGCGACACCGGCTGGAGCCTGTGGAGCGATCATGGAGGCCTGTTGCCGACGGGCGTGCTGTCCCTGGTACTGGTCACCGCGGGCGTGGTATTTGCTTATGCCGCAGTCGAATTGGTGGGCATCGCGGCCGGAGAGACCGAGGACCCGGAGCGGATCATGCCGCGTGCGATCAACTCGGTGGTGTTCCGGATCGCGGTCTTCTACATCGGCTCGACCGTCCTGCTGGCGCTGCTGCTGCCCTACACCGCCTACCAGGACGGGGTGAGCCCGTTCGTGACGTTCTTCGACAAGCTCGGCCTGTCCTGGGGCGACGACCTGATGAACCTGGTGGTGCTCACCGCCGCCCTGTCGAGCCTGAACGCCGGTTTGTATTCCACCGGCCGGATCCTGCGGTCGATGGCGATCAACGGCAGCGGCCCGAAATTCACCGGCGTAATGAGCAAGAACGGGGTGCCGTACGGCGGCATTCTGCTCACCGCCGGGATCGGCCTGTTCGGCATCGGGCTCAATGCGGTCACCCCGAAGCACGCGTTCGAGATCGTGCTGCACATCGCGGCGACCGGAGTGATCGTGGCGTGGGCGACGATCGTCGCCTGCCAGCTGCGTTTTCACCACCTGGCTAATGCCGGGGAGGTGCAGCGCCCGGCGTTCCGCATGCCACTGTCGCCCTACACCGGGTACGTGACGCTGGCGTTCCTGGCAGCCGTGCTGGTCCTGATGATGTTCGACGAGGTCTACGGCCGGTGGATGCTGGCCGCGATGGCGTTCGGCATACCCGCATTGATCGGCGGCTGGTTCCTGGTCCGCAACCGGGTGCGCGCCGCTGCCGCTTCCCCGGAGCAGCTCTCCGAACCGGGGTAACACTTTGCCAACGGCGCCGTTCCAAAAGCGCGTCGCCGCAGCACCTTGCGGGCTCACGCGCATAATCTGACTTCCTGTCGTTTCCAGATCCGGGGAGTCGCGCGTGCGGTTGTTGCCGAAGGCACGGTTGGGGCTGCTGGCCGTCGCCGTGCTCGTTGCCGGATGCAGTTCGACCATCGACGGCCGACCGATCGCCGCCCCGGGCGGGCACGGACCGACCGAACCGGCGTTCCCGACGCCGCGGCCTTCGATCGCGCCGCCGCCGGCCGGCACGTCGACACCCGTCGCGCTGCCGCCGATCAATCCCGGGCCGAACCCAACTTCCACACCCGGTGCCATCCCGCTCAAGCCCGACGAGAACGGTTACGTGTTCATCGAGACCAAGTCCGGCATGACGCGCTGCCAGATCAACAAGGAGAGCGTCGGCTGCGAGGCGCCGTTCACCAACTCCCCGATCCAGGAAGGTGAGCACACCAACGGTGTGCACATCACCGCGGCCGGCAACGTGCAATGGATCCTGGGAAATCTCGGGGCGATCCCCACCGTGACCATCGAATACAAGACCTACGACGCGCAGGGCTGGACCATCGTCGCCACGCAGGACGGCACGCGCTTCGAGAACAACGGCACCCGGCACGGGATGTTCGTCAGTATCGACAAGGTCAGCACGTTCTGACCGGCCCGCGACCTATACCATCGACTCGTGGCACGCTACGGCCCACCGGACGACTTCAACGAGCAGCCGACCCAATACGGCGCAACTCCGCCGCAAGGGCCGCCCTCGGGCGGTCCACCACCCGGCTACCAGGGTCCGACTCAGCAGGGCCCGCCCCCCGGCGGACCCTACGGTCCGCCCCCGCAGCACCAGCCGACGGTGCAGGGTCCACCGCCGGATCCGTATGCGCCGCAAGACCCGTCGCTGATGCACCAGCCGACCGTGGAAGGCCCTCCGCCGTCGGGCCCCTACCAGCAGGGCGATCCCTACCAGCCGGGCGATCCGTCCCTGATGTATCAACCGACCGTCGAGGGCGTCCCGCCCGAGCAGTTCACCGACCCTGAAGATCCCGACGCCGACAACCGGCCGTGGTATCGCAAGCCCGTGATGCTCATCCTGTGGGCACTGCTGGTGCTGGTACTGCTCGCCCTGATCGGCTACGGCGTGAGCCAGCTGTTCGGCGGCGGCACCAGCCCCAGCCCGGCCCCGAGCAGCACGTCGACGACGACCAGCACCACCACGACGACCAGTGAGTCGACCACAACCACCACGACGACCACCGAGTCGACCACCACAGAGCCGAGTACCACCAGCGAAGCTCCCGCTCCCGCACCCAACCCGCCCAGGAGCCAGCCCCCGGCCCAGACGCCGACTCAGCAACCGACCCATCGCCTCCCGCAGCTACCGCAGCTGCCGCCGCTGCCGTCGACGATCACGATCCCGGGCGGGCCTACCATCACGGTGCCCAAGCTGCCCTGAGCCAGGTCACCGATCGGCAACGGGCCCGCGTGGCTGCAAATCGCGGTAAGCCGTGACGGCTAGCATCGGCGGCCGTGACCAGGTACGACCCGCCGGACTATGGCGCCAACGACCCGACCGTCCACGGCAGTTACGGCTACGACGGGCCGCCGCCGGAACCCGAGCCGACGCCCGGTTGGCGCAAACCGGCGGCCCTGGTGGGTTGGGGCGTGTTGATCGCCGTGCTGCTCGGCCTGATCATCTGGGGCATCGTCCTGCTGTCCAAGGGCCGCCCGAGTCCGGCCACGGTCACGGTCACCACCAGGATCTCGACGACGGCACCTGCGACCACCACCACGGCGCCGACGACGACCACGACAACAACCACCACAACGACTACGACCACCACAACAACGACTACGACCACGACTACTACGACGACGGCCACGAGCCCGGAGACGTCCACGTCCACGACGCCGACAACCACCACGTCCGCCTCCCCGACCACCACGCCGGCGAATTCCCCAGCACCCGGTCTGATCCCTCGACTGCCGTCAGAGATCAAGCTGCCGTCGATGCCCACCGTCATCAACTTGCCGCCCGGCCTGTGACCGGTCCCCGCCGAATCGGCGACGGCTATGGTGGGGAACGGCCGTCGACCGCCAGCAACACGAGGGACACAGGGGTGTGGATATGAGCGAGTCGCTCGGGTTGTCGATCGGGGTGGCCAACCTGGTCGCGGCACGCTCGGGTAGCGCTCCGATTTCTCGCACCCCCGTGTTGACGCTGTTCGAAAACCGGCAATCCGAAGTCGGCCTGCCCGAGGAGAACTCGAATCTCACCGCGCCGGGACTGGTGTTACGCGGATTCGTCGAGCGGGTCGGCGATGTCGCACCACTGGTCGCCGCCGACGGCACCAAATACCTCGGCCAGGCGCTGACCATCGAGGCGCTCGAGGCGATGGCGCGCTCTGTCGGCTACGGCACACCGATCACCGTCGCCGTCCCGGCCTACTGGTCGCAGAACCAGGTCGCCGCGTTGCGCCAGGAACTGTTCGCGCAACCGGATCTGACGGCCAACGGCGGCCGCCCGGCGCTGGTCTCCGATGCCACCGCCGCGTTGACCGCGCTGGCCGCCGAGCCCGGGTTTCCGCGCGACGGTGTCGTCGCGCTGTGCGATTTCGGCGCCGGCGGCACCAGCATCACCCTGGCCAACGCCGGGCCCCCGTTCGACCAGGTGGGCAGCACGGTGCGCTTCAGCGAGTTCTCCGGCGACGACATCGATCAGCTCATCCTGAACCATTTGCTGACCATCGCCCCGGGGGTCGACACCACCAACACTTCCGTCACGGCGACGTCGATGGGATCGGTGACGCGCCTGTTAGGCAGCTGCCGGGCCGCCAAGGAACAGCTCTCTGCGACGACGGTGACGACCATCGCGACGGGCAATCCCGGTGGGACTCAGCACCTTTCCCGCAGCGACTTCGAACAACTCATCTCCGCACCGTTGGATCGGTTCCTCGACGCTGTCGGAGAAGTGTTGCACCGCAACGGCATTGCCAACCTGACCGCGGTCGCCGCCGTCGGCGGGGGTGCCCAGATCCCGCTGGTCGCCGCGCGACTGGCCGAGCGCCTGCAGGTGCCGGTGCTGACCGCGCCGCAACCGTTGTTCAGCGCCGCCGTCGGGGCAGCGGTACTCGGCGCGCAGCAGGCAGCGTCGGCGGGGGCTGCCACGGGTCTTGCTCCCGCCGTCGGAGCTGCGGCCGCCGCTGCAGCGGGTGCCGCGGGTGCGGCCACCATGGCGTCACCGACCGCGCCGACGACCGAACCCACCGGGGCGGTTCCCACCGAAGCCTTCCCCGGGGACGCCCAGGGCACCGACCGCGCCCTGGCCTGGTCCGAAGACAGCGGCACCGGTGAAGAACCCGTCCCCTACGCCGGTCCCGCGGACTACACCAGCCCGGTCGACGCCACCCCAGCTCCGCCGTACACCGGCGCCCACACAGAGCGCTACGCCGACGAGCCCGATCTCCCCCCGTGGTACCGGCGCCCGGCCATTCTGCTGAGCCTGTTCGGAGCGGCTGCGGCCATCCTGCTTGCCCTGGTGCTGGCGCTCACCGTCGGCAAGACCGAGACGAGGCCGGTCGTCACCACGTCGCAGCCACCGCCCACCACCATCAGCACCACCGGAGCGGACGGCCTGCCGACCGAGGCGGTGGTCACTCCGCCTCCGGTCACCGTGACCACGGAGGTCCCGGTCAGCACAACCACCACCGCACCGACAACCACGTCGTCCACCCCGTCAACGACCTCCACGACGTCGACCACCACGACGACTCAGCCGACCTCCACGACCACGCAACCGACCACGACCCGGCCGACCACCACTAATCCGCAGACCACCACGGCGCCCCCGACCACGACGCAGCGGCCACCACCGACCACCAGCGCGGCACCCAGTCCGCCGACCACCGCGGCGCCCGGGGGCTGACCTCAGCGCCGCGCGGAGAATTCGGCGAGCATCGCCTCGGCGCTGCGCACCGCGGCGCGACATGCCCTGCTGGTGAACGGATCGTTGAGCGGATGCTCGGCGCGACGGCGCCAGTACTGTGCCGCGGCGAACGCCGCGCGCGAGGCTTCCTGCGGGTTGGTCGCGTACTCTTGCGGATCCACACCCAGCCTGCTGGCCGGGTGGGTGCCCGAACCTCCGATCATGCGGCGCAGCGCCGCGATGTCGTCTTCTTTCAAAGTTGTTGTGCGCGAAGGCAATAGGCTCAGCAAACGTAGTTCTTCGAACGCGTGTGTATCGGCGAGCAGTGGGTCGATGTCGGCGATCACGTACGGGGTGGCCATGACCGGGTGCGCTTCGACGAACCTGCGCAACGACACCAGAGCGGTGTGCGCCTTGAGCATGTCCGAACGCTGCGCGAACTGTTGGTCGATCACGTTGCGCAGCGCCACCAACCCGCTGCGCTCCAGCAGCTCGGTAGCCAACGCGGCCGCGCTGGTGACACCGGCGGCCAGCACGGCGATCGAGATCCGGATGCCGAACATGCCGAACCGTTCCAGTAGCTGGGCGCGAATGGCCGCGTCGATGGGCAATGGGCTGTCCGGCCGCACGAAACGGTCCACGCTCAAAAGCGCCTTGTTGAGTTCGGTGGCGTCGGAGGCGGCCAGTTTCTGCAGTGCGACGAACTCTCCCTGCCGTAGCGTGCGGGCGGTCATGGCGAGTAGCCCGGACACCGGGACCACCGCTTGGCAGATGCCCGTCTGGGTGAGTTCACTGGTGAACCTCTTGGCGACGTCGTTTGCCGACAGCATCGCGTCGATGCGGCCCGCGCCGATCTCGTCGGCCCGCGAAGCCACCCCGATGATGCCCAGCGCGCCCGCCGACCCGCCCACCAGCCCGCCGATCTGCCTGAGCAGCGCGATATCGGGGGCATTGAGGGTGCGCAGCAGGAACACCACCGCATCCACCCGGGGCACTCCGTCTGCCGGGACCAGCAGTCGCAGCGTGCGCTCGGAAGCCTCCCGGGTCAGCGACGACGTGCCGGGGGTGTCGATGATGGTGGCCTGCGCCAACTCTTCGGCCGGCCACTCGACGTCCAGGTCCACCACATCGGCGGGGTCGAGCCTGCGCAGGTCGAAGCTCAGCCCGTCGCGGTGCGTGATCGGCACGTTGCTACGCCGGCCGCCGCGGTGGTTGGCAGTGACCTTCGGGGTCGGCCCGTGCCGGAACCACGTCACGATCCGGGTGGCCTCCGTCGCGTCCGTCGGCGCGATGTCGTCCCCAACCAAGGCGTTGACCAATGTCGACTTGCCGGCTTTGAGGGTGCCGGCCAGCGCGATGCGGATGGGCTCGTTGAGCCGCGCACCGATGCGGTCCAATTCGTAGAACACGTCGGGACGCTGCCGATAGGCCGGTTCGCCCCGATAGGCCTGGATGGTTCCGCCCAGGATCGCGCGGACCCGATCGCTGGTGCTCACGTTTTACCTAGCATGACCGGTGGCTTGCGCAACTTGTTCAAGTTGTCGGTGACCTGGTTGAGGATGTTCAACTGTCGCTCGAGTTCGCGGACTCGGGTGTCGCGTTCGACGTCCTCCAGGTGCGCAGCGGCGACGGTGGCTTGCAGTGACTCGTTGAGCGAGCGGGTGAGTTCGACGGCGATATCGCGGTAGTGGTCGCGCAGCGTGCGGTGAATCGTCTTGAGCCGGTCGCGCGACTCCTTGCCCACCACGAAGGAAACCTCGTCCACGAACCGTCGCACGTTGGCTTTGGCTTCGGCGCGAGCCCGCAACACTCGTGCCTGCTTTTCCTCCTTGTAGGCCATCCGGCCCAGCAGTAGGCCGGCTCCCACCGACACCGGGTTGAACAGTCCCAGACCGGCAACCGAGGACAGCATGCCGATCATCACCACCCCGCCGTAGGAACCCCGCAGACCGGACAGCGCCTTCTGACCCTTGCCCTGCGGCTTGGCTTCCAACTCCGCCAGCGCTTTGAGCTCACCGAAGTTGCCGCCCATCAACCGCGAGGTCAGCTCGGGCGACATGATCGAATTCAGGCCCGCGTCGGCGAAGGATTTCGCGACGTCGAGCGCCAGAATTTCGGCGCGCTGGTACGCCCAGACGAAGTTGTCCCCGACGGCGGTAGCGACCGCGTCCTCGGCGTCGGTGCCTATCTCGGCCCAGTGCAGCGTCGGATCCACCGAATCGATGTGTCGCTCGATGTCGTCGGTCAGGGCACGAAACCGCGCGCGCAGGTCGTGGTCGACATCGTTGCTCAAGTCGGTGAAGCCGTCGTTGAGTACCTGCTGCCACAGAGCGGTCTGTTCGAGTGCGTCCTGGGCTTCCTTCTTGCGCCGGGCCAGGTCTTCGGCGAGCCGGTCGCGCAGTGACGGGTCGTTGACAGCGGACAGTTCCGAGCCCGCGGCAATCGTCAATTGCTCTGCGGCGGAACGTATTTCGTTCAGCACCTCGTCGCGCACCCGATCGGTCTCGCGGGTGAGGACCTTCTCACTCAGGAACTTGATGATCGACGGGAAGTTCGACTCGTCGTTGAGTTCCTTGTCGTTGAGGCTGACGGCGTGGCTGCGCAGCAGCGACGACACCGGGATGATCGGCATCGGCACCCGCGCGCGCTGCAAGTGGTTGGCGTTGGTGTTGACGATCTGGCGCCAGTGCGGATACAGGTCGGTCTTGGTGGCTATCACCACCCCGACGGGACAAATCTGGTGCGCCTTGCGCACGAACCACATCTCCGGTTCGGTGAATTCCTGGCTGGTGTCGCTGACCATCAGCATCGCGTCGGCGTCGGGTAGCAGCCCGAGGGTCGCCGACAGGTGCGGCTGCCCGTGACCGCCCACGCCGGGGCTGTCGATGAACGACAATCCGCCCTGTAACAGCGGACTGGGCGCACCGATCTCGACCCGCAACACCTCGCGCCCCGCGGCTTGGGGCGCCCGCCGTAGATCTGTGTTGATGTCGTCGACGGGGATGTCGACGGTGGCCGTTTCGCCGTTGGGTCCCGCTTTGACGACGAGCCGGGCCGACGGCTGGGCGCTATGGCTGACGATCGTGATGACCACCGTGGCTTCGTCGTCGCCGACGCGGGCCACCGGCATGTTGAGCAGCGAGTTGAGCAGTTGGCTCTTGCCCTGTTTGAGCTGCCCGGCGATCACCACCCGGATCCGCGGGTCGATGATCCGCTCGCGGGCCTGCCGCAGCCGCTGCACCAGATCGCTGCGTTCATGTAGCTCGGCGATCGCGATGGTGTGGTCGATCAGTTCGACGATCACGCCGACCCGCCGCGGGTCATCGGCTTGCGTCACCGCGCTGCCCCACTTTCTTGGTCGCGTGCTCTGTCAGATCACGGTATGCGGACAAACCGGCGGGGACCACGAAGGTCCCCGCCGGTTCTCGGACGTGTTTCGCGAATCAGAACCCGTGGTCGGCCGGACCGTGCGAGGCCGGCGTCTCCGTGTGCGTCGGCGGCGTGTGTCCGGCGGGCTCGTGACCGAACACCGACGGGCTCTGCGGCTCGTGATGTGTCGGCTGCTGGACGGGTTCGTGCTGCTGCGGAGTGAACACCGGCCCGTGGTCGCCGCCCGGGGCGTGCGATGGGGTCGGGGTCTCCGTTTGCGGCGTCGGGGTGTGCGGCGCCGGTGCATTGATCACCGGCGGGTTGGTCCCGCCGTGGCCGGCGTCGCCCGTGCCCGCTGCGCCGCCGGGCGTCTGGATCACGGGTCCGTGGCCGCCCGGGGTCGTGGTCCCCGCGCCACCGGTGCCGGCACCACCGCCGGTCTGGATGACCGGGCCTTGGCCGGAGGGGAAGGTTGGGCCGTGGTCACCCGGAGTGTGGCTTCCGGCGCCTGCGCCCGTTCCAGCGCCGGCACCGGTCCCCGCTCCGGCACCTGCGCCTGCTCCGGCACCTGCACCTGCACCTGCACCTGCACCTGCACCTGCACCTGCACCTGCGCCACCACCGAGTGTCGTGCCTTCCTGACCGAGGATGTCGCCGTGCCCGCCCGCTGCCGGGACGTGGGTGCCCGGGGCGGTTGCGCCGCCGGCAGGTCCACCGGTCACTGTGCCGCTGCCGGCGCCCGCAGCGCCGCCCGGCCCCGTGTGGGCGCCGGCGCCTGCCCCCGCTCCCGCTGAAACCGCAGCTGGCTGGGGGTTCGGCTGGTTACTCAGGGGAGCATTCCCACCGATACCGATCCCGGCGCCGCCGGCGGCACCGGACTGGCCACTCACGCCGACACCGCCCAGCGGGCCGCCCACGTGCGGGGTGGCTGCGCCGTGCAGTGCGGCACCTTCGCTGGCAATGAGCGCGGGTTGGGCGGCAGCGGCTTGTCCGCCGAAAGCGGCCTGGCTGGCAATACCCGCCTGGCCGGCGATTCCCGCCTGACTGGCGATTTGAGCCTGACTGGCGACGCCCGCTTGACTGGCTAGCCCGGCCTGTCCCGCGAGGCCGGCCTGCCCGGCGAGACCGGCTTGTCCGGCGAGCCCGGCTTGGCCAGCGAGGCCGGCTTGGCCAGCGAGGCCTGCCTGCCCGGCAAGGCCAGCTTGCCCAGCGAGGCCGGCTTGGCCAGCGAGCCCGGCTTGGCCAGCGAGCCCGGCTTGGCCAGCGAGGCCGGCCTGCCCGGCGATCCCGGCGTGGGCACCCGCGCCGACGGCGGCCTGGCCACCCACGCCCGCGGCGGCCTGTGCACCCACAGCGCCGCCGACCTGACCGCCCGCGGCAACGCCGCCACCGATCGCGCCACCAGCATTGACACCGGCGCCGATGCCACCGCCAAGTCCCCCGCCGAGCGCGCCACCAACCTGGCCACCAACAGCGCCACCGACCTGACCACCAGCGCCAACAGCACCGCCGACCTGACCACCGATCACACCACCGGCCTGACCGCCGATCACACCACCGGCCTGACCGCCGACCGCACCAC
>NZ_JCALCN010000042.1:0-27235 GCF_059812345.1 Mycobacterium sp. NGS59 | reverse complement strand
CTCGGCGGGCCTCGTGACGCTCGGCGGGCTGGTGACGCTCGGCGGGCTGGTGACACTCGGCGGGCTGGTGACGCTCGGCGGGCTGGTGACGCTCGGCGGGCTGGTGTAGCTCGACGGGCTGGTGCAGCGGCTGAGCTACTTGGCCTCGCGGATCGCGTCGAACACGTCGGGGTCCAGCAGCGTGGAGGTGTCGCCGAGTTCGCGGTTCTCGGCGATGTCGCGCAGGAGTCGGCGCATGATCTTGCCGCTGCGGGTCTTCGGCAGTTCGGGCACCACGTGCACCTCGCGTGGCTTGGCGATCGGCGAGATCTCGTGGGCGACCTCGGAGCGCAACTCCTCGACGGTGCCGTCGCTGGCCTCGTAATTCTCCCGGAGCACGACGAACGCGCAGATGGCCTGGCCGGTGGTGTCGTCGGTGACCCCCACCACCGCGGCCTCGGCCACTCCGGAATGCCCGACCAACGCCGACTCCACCTCGGCGGTGGAGATGCGGTGACCGGAAATGTTCATCACGTCGTCGATGCGGCCCAGCACCCAGATGTCGCCGTCGGGGTCGAAGCGGGCGCCGTCGCCGGCGAAGTAATAGCCGTGCTCGGCGTACTTGGACCAGTAGGTCTTGCGGTACCGCTCGGGGTCCCCCCAGATGCCACGCAGCATCGCCGGCCACGGCTGATCCAGGACCAGATACCCGGTGACGTGCTCCTCACCCTCCTTGTCCGGGGGAAGCGGTTCACCGTGGTCGTCGACGATCTTGGCCGAGATGCCCGGCAGCGCCGCCATCGCCGACCCCGGTTTGGCCGCGCTGACCCCGGGCAGCGGGGAGATCATCGCCGCACCGGTCTCGGTCTGCCACCAGGTGTCGACCACCGGCACCTTGCCGCCGCCGACGACGTCGCGGTACCAGCGCCAGGCTTCCGGATTGATGATCTCGCCGACCGTGCCGAGCAATCTGATGCTGGACAGGTCGTGGGCGTCGGGGATCTCCCGACCCCACTTCATGAACGTGCGGATCAGTGTCGGAGCGGTGTAATAGATTGTGACGCCGTATCTTTCGATGATCTCGAAATGCCGGTGCTGGGTGGGGGTGTTCGGGGTGCCCTCGTAGAGAACCTCGGTGACCCCGTTGGACAGCGGCGCGTAGACGCCGTACGTGTGCCCGGTGACCCAGCCGATGTCGGCGGTGCACCAGAACACGTCAGTGTCCGTTTTGACGTCGAAGATCGCGTGCATCGTGTACGCGCACTGGGTCAGATAGCCGCCGCTGGTGTGCACGATGCCTTTCGGCTTCCCGGTGGTGCCGGAGGTGTAGAGCAGGAACAGCGGCTGCTCGGCGTCGAACGCCTCCGGCTGGTGTTCCGGTGCGGCCGAGTCGACCACGTCGTGCCACCACAGGTCGCGGTCGTCGTCCCAGGTCACGTCGATGCCGGTGCGGCGCACCACCAGAACGTGCTCGATGGGACTGTCGGGCACCGAGACCGCCTCGTCGGCGGCGTCTTTGAGCGGCGCGGCCTTGCCGCGCCGGAACTGTCCGTCGGCGGTGATCAGCAGCTTGGTCTGCGCGTCGGCGATGCGGGCCTGCAGCGCGTGCGCGGTGAAACCGCCGAACACCACGGTGTGCATGATGCCCAGACGCGCGCAGGCCAGCATCGCGATCACGGCCTCGGGTATCAGCGGCAGGTAGATGGCGACACGGTCACCGGCGACCAGCCCGAGGTCGGTCAGCGCGTTGGCCGCCTTGCACACCTGGGTCTGCAGCTCTGCGTAGGTGAAGCTGCGCCGGTGGTCGTCGGGTTCGCCTTCCCAGTGGATGGCCACGCGGTCCCCGTTGCCCGCTTCGACGTGACGGTCCAGGCAGTTGTAGGCGACGTTGAGTTTGCCGCCGACGAACCATTTGGCGAACGGCGCGTCCGACCAGTCCAGCACCTCGGTGTGCGGCGTCTCCCAATCGAGCCGCTCGGCCTGCTCGGCCCAGAACGCCAACCGGTCTTGGTCTGCCTGTTCGTAGATTTCGGGCTTGGCGTTGGACTGCTCGGCGAATTGCGTCGCAGGCGGGTAGGACCCTGCCTCTTCAGAGCTTTTGGCCGTGGCGTCTGTCACGTATCGAGCCTATTAGGGTCGCAGGCATGCGTCGGATGCGGGCCGCGCTGGCCGCCATGCTGGTGGCTGCCTGCTTGGCGGGCTGCGGCGGCGGCATGCTGACACCCGACGTGGTGGTGGTGAACGCTGCCGAACCGCCGAACCCGCTGATCCCCACCGGCACCAACGACAGCAATGGCGGTCGCATCCTGGATCGGCTGTTCGCCGGCCTGATGTCCTATGACGCGGCGGGCAGGCCGTCCCTCGAGGTTGCGCAGTCCATCGAGACCACCGACAACATCAACTACCGCATCGTGCTCAAGCCGGGTTGGAAGTTCACCGACGGCACACCGGTCACCGCCCACTCGTTCGTCGACGCCTGGAACTACGGCGCACTGAGCGCCAACGCCCAACTGCAACAGAACTTCTTCAGCCCGATCGCCGGATACGACGACGTCGCCGGTGCGCCGACCGAGGGACAGCCCGCCACGACGATGTCCGGGTTGCGCGTCGTCGACGACCTCGAGTTCACCGTCCGGCTCAAGGCGCCGACCATCGACTTCAAGATGAGCCTGGGGCACAGCGCGTTCTACCCGTTGCCGCCCAAGGCGTTTCAGGACATGGCGGCGTTCGGCCAGCACCCGGTCGGCAACGGCCCTTACCAGCTCGCCGACAGTCCGGACGGTCCGGCGTGGGAACACAACGTCAAGATCGACCTGGCGCCCAACCCCGACTATCACGGCAACCGCAAACCGCGCAACAAGGGTCTGCGGTTCGAGTTCTACGCCAACCTCGACACCGCCTACGCCGACTTGCTGTCGGGCAATCTCGATGTGCTGGATACGATTCCGTCCAGCGCGTTGAGCATCTATCAGCGCGATCTCGGTGGCAACGCCGTCAGCGCACCGGTCGCCGTCAGCCAGTCGCTGGACACCCCGTTGCGGCTGCCGCACTTCGGCGGCGAGGAGGGCCGCCTGCGCCGCCTGGCGCTGTCGGCCGCCATCAACCGGCCGCAGATCTGTCAGCAGATCTTCAGCGGTACCCGCAGCCCGGCACGCGACTTCACCGCCAGCTCGCTGCCCGGCTTCGACCCCCATATCCCCGGCAGCGACGCGCTGGACTTCAATCCCGATCGGGCACGGCAACTTTGGGCGCAGGCCAACGCGATATCGCCGTGGACCGGGCGATACGCCATCGCCTACAACGCCGACAGCGGTCATCAGGAGTGGGTGGACGCGGTGGCCAACAGCATCAAGAACGTGCTGGGCATCGACGCGGTCGGGGCACCGCAGCCGACGTTCGCCGGGTTCCGCACCCAGATCACCAACCGCACCATCGACACGGCGTTCCGGGCCGGCTGGATCGGCGACTACCCGTCGATGATCGAGTTTCTGGCCCCGCTGTACGCCACCGGCGCCGGATCCAACGACGTCGGCTACTCCAGCGCCGAGTTCGACGCCGCGCTGGCGGCCGCCGAGGGAGCGCCCGACATACGCCAGGCCGACGTGCTGGTCAACGTCGCACAACGAATCCTGTTGCGCGACATGCCCGCTATCCCGTTGTGGTACTACATCAGTGTGATCGGATGGTCGAGCCAGGTGAGCAACGTCAAACCCACCTGGAACGGCCTGCCCGACTACGAGAACCTGCTCAAGGGCTGACATGGGCTGGTACGTGCTGCGCCGGATCGCCGTCATGGTGCCGGTTTTCCTGGGTGCCACGCTGTTGATCTACGGCATGGTGTTCCTGCTGCCCGGTGACCCGGTGGCAGCGATGGCCGGCGACCGGCCGCTGAGCCCGGCGGTCGCTGCGCAACTACGTGCCCAGTACCACCTCGACGACCCGTTCCTGGTGCAGTATCTGCGCTACCTCGGTGGTCTGCTGCACGGCGACCTGGGCCGCGCGTACTCGGGTCTACCGGTCAGTGCCGTTCTGGCGCATGCCTTTCCGGTGACGATCCGGTTGGCGCTGATCGCGCTGGTGGTCGAGGCGGTGCTGGGCATCGGGTTCGGGGTGATCGCGGGGCTGCGCCAGGGTGGCATCTTCGACACGACGGTGCTGGTGACCGGATTGGTCATCATCGCGATCCCGATTTTCGTGCTGGGCTTCCTGGCGCAGTTCGTGTTCGGCGTACGGCTGGGGCTGGCGCCGGTGACGGTGGGCGGCCGGGCGACGTTCGGGCGGCTGCTGCTGCCCGGAATCGTGTTGGGCCTGGTGTCTTTCGCATACGTGGTGCGGTTGACCCGTTCGGCGGTGGCCGCCAACGCCCACGCCGACTACGTCCGTACCGCCACGGCCAAGGGCCTGTCGCGGTCCCGGGTGGTGACGGTGCACATTCTGCGCAACTCGCTGATCCCGGTGGTGACGTTCCTGGGCGCCGACCTCGGCGCGCTGATGGGCGGAGCCATTGTGACCGAAGGGATTTTCAACATCCACGGCGTCGGCGGTGTGCTGTATCAGGCGGTCACCAGGCAGGAGGCGCCGACGGTGGTGTCGATCGTGACGGTGCTGGTGGGAATCTATCTGCTCAGCAACCTGCTGGTGGATTTGCTCTACGCCGCACTGGATCCCAGGATCCGGTATGCATAAACGGCCCAAGTTCGTCGTCTCCCTGATGCTGATCGTGCTGATCCTCGTCGTCGCCGCGTTTCCGGCGTTGTTCACCGGCGCCGACCCCACCTACGCCGACCCGAGCCAGAGCCTCCTACCGCCCTCGGCGGCACATTGGTTCGGCACGGACTTACAAGGCCACGACATCTACGCGCGCACCGTGTACGGCGCGCGTGCGTCGGTGACCGTCGGGTTGGGCGCGACGCTGGCCGTGTTCCTCGTCGGCGGTGCGTTGGGCGCGTTGGCCGGCTTCTACGGCGGCTGGGTCGACGCCCTGGTGTCCCGGCTCACCGACGTGTTCTTCGGCTTGCCGTTGCTGTTGGCCGCGATCGTGCTCATGCAGGTGATGCACCACCGCACGGTGTGGACGGTGATCGCCATCCTGGCGCTGTTCGGCTGGCCCCAGGTGGCCAGGATCGCGCGCAGTTCGGTGCTCGAGGTGCGGGGTAGTGACTACGTGCTGGCAGCGAAAGCATTGGGGCTGAGCCGCTTTCGGATCTTGCTGCGACACGCCGTACCCAACGCCATCGGGCCGGTGATCGCGGTGGCCACCATCGCGCTGGGTGCCTTCATCGTCACCGAGGCCACCCTGTCCTACCTCGGGGTCGGGTTGCCGCCGTCGGTGGTGTCCTGGGGCGGTGACATCAACGTGGCGCAGATGCGGTTGCGGGCCGGCTCGCCGATCCTGTTCTATCCTGCTGGCGCACTGGCGGTTACGGTGCTGGCGTTCATGGTCATGGGCGACGCGCTGCGCGACGGTCTGGACCCGGCCTCACGGGCGTGGCGGGCATGAGCGTACTGCTGTCGGTGGAAGGCCTGGAAGTCCGGTTCGGCGCCGACGAACCCGTCGTGCGGGGCATGAACTTCAGTGTGCTGTCCGGCCAGACCGTCGCGGTGGTGGGGGAGTCCGGGTCCGGCAAGTCCACCGCGGCCGCCGCCGTCCTCGGCCTGCTGGCACCGGGTGGCCGGATCACCGGCGGGCGCATCGTCTTTGACGGCCGTGACATCACCGGGGCCGGCCGGCGTGCGATGCGCTCCATCCGGGGCAGCCAGATCGGCTACGTGCCGCAGGATCCGATGTCCAACCTGAACCCGGTCTGGAAGGTCGGCTTTCAGATCCGAGAAGCGTTGCGGGCCAACACCGACGGTCGTGACGCGCGACGGCGGGCGGTCGAGCTGCTGGCGCAGGCCGGGATGCGCGAGCCCGACAAGCAGGCCGGGCGGTATCCGCACCAGTTGTCCGGCGGCATGTGCCAGCGCGCGCTGATCGCCATCGGTTTGGCCGGCAGACCGCGGCTGCTGATCGCCGACGAGCCCACGTCGGCTCTGGACGTCACGGTGCAACGCCAGGTTCTCGACCATCTGGGCCGGCTCACCGACGAACTGGGTACGGCGCTGTTGCTGATCACCCACGACCTGGCGCTGGCCGCCGAGCGGGCCGAGTCGGTGGTGGTGGTGCACCGCGGAGTGGTGGTGGAATCCGGTGTGGCGCAAGACATTTTGCGGAATCCGCAGCACGAGTACACGCGCCGTCTGGTCGCCGCCGCGCCGTCGCTGACCGCCCGGGACAAGCGCTCGGCCCAGATCCGGGAGCGGGTGGCCGCCTCGGCAGCCGAACACGTCGCCGGCTCCGACGATCTGCTCGTCGTGTCGGAGCTGACCAAGACCTACCGCGAGTCGCGCGGCGCACCGTGGCGGCGCACCGAGTTCCGGGCCGTCGACGCGGTGTCGTTCCGGGTGCCCCGGGCCACCACGTTGGCCGTCGTCGGCGAATCGGGCTCGGGCAAGTCGACATTGGCGCGGATGGTGCTGGGTCTGCTGGCGCCGACGTCGGGAACCGTCGTCTTCGACGGGACCGACGTCGCCGCGATGGACCGCAGCACCGAACTGGCGTTCCGCCGTCGGGTGCAGCCGGTCTTCCAGAACCCCTACAGCAGCCTGGACCCGATGTACTCGGTGTCGCGGGCCGTCGAGGAGCCGTTGCGCATTCACCGGGTCGGCGACCGTGCCCAGCGCCGGCGCGCGGTCCGTGAACTCATCGACCAGGTGGCGCTGCCGTCGTCGGTGCTGGACCGGCTGCCCCGCGAGCTGTCGGGCGGGCAGCGGCAACGGGTCGCGATCGCGCGGGCGCTGGCGCTGCGGCCCGACATGCTGGTCTGCGACGAGGCGGTCTCCGCCCTCGACGTGCTGGTGCAGGCGCAGATCCTGGATTTGCTGGCCGAACTACAAGCCAACCTCGGGTTGACTTACCTGTTCATCAGCCACGACCTGGCCGTGATCCGCCAGATCTCCGACGACGTGCTGGTGATGCGCAACGGGCAGGTGGTGGAACAGGCTCCCACCGAGCAGGTGTTCGCCGCGCCGGGACACGAGTACACCCGACAGCTATTGGAGGCGATTCCCGGTGAGTGACCCGTTGGCTCCGTTGATGAACCTGCCCGGCGTCGCCGAGGCCAGCGACCGGGCGCGGGAGGCCCTGGGTCGAGCGCACCGGCACCGGGCCAACCTGCGCGGCTGGCCGGTCACCGCCGCCGAGGCGTCGTTGCGGGCCGCGCGGGCCTCGTCGGTGCTCGACGGCGGTCCGGTCCGGCTGGACGACGTCGCGGATGCCGCCGCGCACCAGGGCGGGGTCAGCGACCCGGTGTTCGGCGGTGCGCTGCGGGTGGCTCAGGCGCTGGAAGGCGGCGGGGGACCGCTCGTTGCGGTGTGGCAGAAGGCGCCGCTGCAGGCGCTGGCCCGCTTGCACACGCTCGCGGCCGCCGACCAGGCCGACGACGACCGGCTGGGACGTCCGCGCGCCGCCCCCGAGATCGCCCCGCGCCTGGAGTTGCTCGCCGACGTGGTGACTCGTCCGACTGCGGCGTCGGCGGCGGTGGTCGCCGCGGTGGCGCATGGGGAGTTGTTGACACTGAAACCATTCGGCAGCGGCGACGGCGTGGTGGCCCGCGCGGTGTCCCGGTTGGTCACCATTGCCAGCGGACTTGATCCGCACGGACTCGGTGTGCCGGAGGTGATTTGGATGCGGCAGTCCGCCGCCTACCGTGACGCCGCGGTCAAATTCGCCGCGGGCTCGCCGGACGGCGTGGCCGCTTGGCTGGTGCTGTGCTGCCGGGCGCTGCGGGCCGGCGCGCAGGAGGCTTTGATGATCGCCGAATCGGTAGCTGGCGGCCGGGTCGAGTAGTTGTCGGCACAATGCAAAGCGGGCGGCGATACGAAGGTTTCGAATCGCCGCCCGCCAACACGGTTCTCGGGTACCAAGCGTGCATCTGTGGGCTGCGTGGGTGGCCTCGGCGCGTTTGCGACACTTCCTGCTGCTGCCCCACCCAAAGGGCTGTCGAGGCATTCCGTTCTTCGCAATTACGCAGGCCCGCAACACTTCTGCCATTATCGCGGCTATGACTCCGCGTGGGTGCCGGGAACCGTGCTGGGTGCCCGGGTCGGGAGAACGAACCTTCTCTTCCGGATCGACCTTGGCCTTACCGGGCTGCCGTGACTCCTTTGTACTACTAGACCACTAGCACAGCAAGGCCTAAACGCGTCAAAGTTGGGAAGCGGCTTCGGCGATGCGCGAAAGTTGTTTGCTGCCGTGGCGTTTGGGGAAGTTGGGACGCCAGCGCTAGAACGGCCGACGCCTAGAAAGCGAAGCGCCGCAACAGCGTGTAGGTCACCGCGCCGGCGGCCAACGCGGTGACGCCCACCGCGGCCGTCGTCGCAATCGCGGCGCCCGACGGCGCCGGGATCCGGTCCCGCAATGACACCGGCCGTGAGAACGACAACACCGGCCAGCCGCGGTCCAGAGCCTCCTTGCGCAGGCCGCGGTCGGGGTTCACGACGGACGGGTTGCCGACGATCTCCAGCATCGGCATGTCGGTGATCGAGTCGGAGTAGGCGTAACAGTGCTCCAACGGATAGCCCTCGCGGGCGGCCAACTCCCGGATCGCCTGCACCTTGCCCTCGCCGTAGCAGTAGAACGCGATCTCGCCGGTGTACTTGCCGTCCTCGACGACCATCCGGGTCGCCATCGCATGCGTCGCGCCCAGCGCCCGCGCAATCGGCGCGACGATCTCCTCACCGGATGCCGAGACCACCACGACGTCGCGCCCGCACAGTTTGTGTCCGGCGATCAGGTCCGCGGCTTCGGCGAATACCAGCGGAGTCACGATGTCGTGCAACGTCTCGTTGACTATCGACTTGACCTGTTCGACGTCCCACCCGATGCACATGTTGGCCAGGTGCGCACGCATCCGATCCATCTGGTCATGATCTGCGCCGGAGAGCAGAAAGATGAATTGCGCGTAGCTGGACTTCAACACGGCCCGTCGGTTCAATAGGCCCTGCGCGAAAAAGGGTTTGCTGAATGCCAGGGTGCTCGACTTGGCGATGATGGTCTTGTCCAAGTCGAAGAAAGCTGCGGTCCGCGCGCCCGGAGCTGCCGGTCCCGGCGTTTGCTGCTGCGCGGCCGGGTCTGGGACGGTCACCAAACCAGCATAGGGTGGTGATCCGTCGAAGCCGGGAATATCCGGGTTGTCTTTCTGTCGTCGGCGTTTTCACGGCTCAGACGGCACTTTCGTTGCGAATGAGGCTTGCGTCAGGCCCGGCTGGCATGTGTATAGTAAGCATTACTCGGCCTTGAGCCGAGGGTGTATCAGCCCGACCCCCCGGGGCTGATACACGACGACCCTCGCCTCCTCCCCCCCTGGCGGGGGTCGTCCCTTTTCTGGGGTAAGAATTTCTCCCCGCGGTCGCCCCTTTCAGCGCACCCGTTTGTGCACAGTTGCGTTTCTGTCCACAAATTGCTCTTTGGCCCTGGCGTGCAACACCTTGCGCGCCGCACGGTGGATCCGTGACCGATGTTGTGCGTGCCGCTCGTAGCGGTGCCGGCGGATCCGGTGTGTTGGCGATGCTGACCGATCCGGAGTTGCGCGACGAACTCGACCGCGTCGCCGCGGCGGTCGGGGTGCGCGTGGTGCATGTCGGCGGACGCAATCCGATCACCCGCAAGACGTGGGCGGCCGCCGCGGCGGTGGTGCTGGATGCAGCCGCGGCACAGCGATGCCGGCAGGGGGCCCTGCCGCGACGCGGCCACGTCACGGTTCTGACCGGCGCCGAAGCCGCGACTTCGACATGGGCCGCCGCTGTCGCCGTCGGCGCCGGGTTGGTGGTGCGGATGCCGGAGCAAGAGCAGGACCTGGTCCGCGAATTGGCAGATGCCGCCGAATCGGCACGGGACGACGGGCGGCGGGGTCAGGCCGTCGCCGTCGTGGGGGGTTGCGGTGGCGCTGGGGCGTCGATGTTCGCGGTCGCCCTGGCGCAGGCCGCGACGGAGTCGTTGCTGATCGATTTGGATCCGTGGGGCGGCGGTATCGACCTGCTGATGGGTGACGAGGCAGCGCCGGGATTGCGGTGGCCCGACCTGGCACTGCGCGGTGGGCGGCTGGACTGGTCGTCGGTGCGTGAAGTGCTGCCCCGGCAGCGCGGGATCAGCGTGTTGTCGGGCACCCGGCGGGGCTACGAATTGGACGGCGGACCCGTGGACGCGATCGTCGAAGCCGGCCGAAACGGTGGTGTCGTCGTGGTGTGCGACCTGCCGCGGCGTCTGACCGAGGCCGCGCATGTCGCGTTGGGCAGCGCCGATCTGGTGGTGCTGGTCAGCCGGTGCGACGTGCGAGCTTGTGCGGCCACCGCGACGATTGCACCGGTGCTGACCGCGCTCAATCCGAACCTCGGCCTGGTGGTGCGTGGCCCGGCGCCGGGGGGATTGCGTGCGGGGGAGGTCGCCGAGATCGCCGGGCTGCCGTTGTTGGCGTCCCTGCGTGCCGAACCGCACCTGGCCGAACGGTTGGAACGCGGCGGTCTGCGGCTGCGTCGGCGATCGGCGCTGGCATCGGCAGCGCGCTGCGTACTCGACCTGTTGCCAACCGGTCAGCCAGTGCCGGGCGGTCGCGCGGCATGAACGGTTCGCTAATCGAACGTGTTCGAGAGCGCCTCGCTACCGAATCCGGACCGCTTCGGCCCACCGTGGTGGCCGCGGCGATTCGCGCCGAGTCCGGGGGCATCCTCGGTGACACCGAGGTGCTGGCGAACCTGCGGCTGCTGCAGACCGAGCTGACCGGGGCCGGCATCCTCGAACCACTGTTGTGCGCCGATGGCACCACCGACGTGTTGGTCACCGCGCCGGACGCGGTCTGGGTCGACGATGGAAACATATTGCGGCGCAGTCAGATTCGGTTCGCCGATGAGGCCGCGGTGCGCCGGCTGGCGCAGCGGCTGGCCCTTGCCGCCGGCCGACGGCTCGACGATGCGCAGCCGTGGGTCGACGGGCAGCTGACCGGAATCGGCTCCGGTGGCTTAGCGGTGCGGCTGCACGCGGTGCTGCCGCCGGTTGCCGCCGCCGGCACCTGCCTGTCGCTACGGGTATTGCGGCCGGCGACTCAGGACCTGGCGGCGTTGAGCGCGGTGGGTGCGATCGCGCCGGATGCCGTCGAACTCGTCGCCGGCATCGTCGCCGCGCGGCTCGCGTTCCTGGTGTCCGGCGGCACCGGAGCCGGCAAGACGACCTTGTTGGCGGCGATGCTGGGTGCGGTCTCACCGGCCGAGCGGATCGTGTGCGTCGAGGATGCCGCCGAGCTGGCGCCGCCGCATCCCCATCTGGTCAAGCTGGTGGCACGGTGCGCCAATGTCGAAGGTGTCGGCGAAGTGACCGTACGCCAACTCGTCCGCCAGGCGCTGCGCATGCGCCCGGACCGGATCGTGGTCGGCGAGGTCAGGGGCGCCGAGGTGGTGGATCTGCTGGCCGCGCTCAACACCGGGCACGAGGGTGGCGCGGGAACCGTGCATGCCAACAGCCCGGGTGAGGTGCCTGCCCGGCTCGAGGCGTTGGGCGCGCTCGGCGGACTGGACCGAGCCGCCCTGCACAGCCAGCTCGCCGCCGCGGTCCGGGTGCTGTTGCACGTAGAGCGGGACCGATCCGGCCGGCGACGGCTCAGTGAGATCGCCGTGCTGCACCCGGTCGAGGGCGGGCGGGTCGGTGCCGTCACCGGCTGGCACGTCGATCGCGGGATGACCGACCACGGCGTGTTACTGCAGGACCTGTTGAGCTCCAGGTTGTCGGCATGACCGGGTTGCAGCTCACGGCGCTGTTGTTGGCACTGGCCTTGCTGGTGTCGCCCGCCTCGTCGGGCCCCCGGCTCGGGTTGCAGCGGACGACCCGTCGGCGGTTCGTGGCCGGCGGGCCCGGTGTCGGCGGAGTGTGCGGGTGTGTTCTGGTACTCGCCGCCGTGGTCCTGCCGTTGACCGCCGCACTGTCGGTTGCCGTGCTCGGCGCGACGGTGGGTGTGCGTCTCCGCCGGAGCCGGCGACACCGGCATGCGTTGGCCGAAGGCCGGGCGCTGGAAGCGGCACTCGAGATCTTGGTCGGCGAACTTCGCGTGGGCGCCCATCCGGTGCGCGCGTTCGACGCCGCGGCCGCGGAGACCGGTGGGGTCGTGTCGGTCGCGCTGCAAGGGGTCGCGGCGCGGGCAAGGTTGGGTGCCGACGTCGCGGCTGGCCTGCGCGCGGCGGCGCGCTCTTCATCCCTGCCCGCACAGTGGGAGCGCATCGCGGTTTGCTGGGAGCTGGCCGGCCAGCACGGTCTGGCGATCGCCGGCTTGATGCGGGCCGCGCAACGCGATGTCGCCGAGCGGCAACGCTTCGCGGCCAAGGTCGCCTCCGGTCTGGCCGGCGCACGCGCCACCGCGGCGATCCTTGCCGGGTTGCCGACGCTCGGGGTGCTGTTGGGACAGTTGATCGGCGCACGGCCGCTCGGCTTCCTGTTGTCCGGCCCGGGTGGCTGGTTTCTGGTCGTGGGTTCGGTGCTGGTCTGCGCCGGGTTGCTGTGGTCGGACCGGATCACCGATCGGGTGATGTCGCCATGAAAGTCATGGCGGTGTTGCTGGCCGCGGCACTACTGGTCGGCGCGGGTCCAGCGGCGGTACGTGCGCGGGCCAAGCCGGTCACGCGGACTGTCCGGCGGGGAGCGCGGCGACCGGCCGGATCGGATCCCCTCGGGGTCGCGTCCAGTCTGGATGTACTCGCCGTGTGCCTGGCTGCGGGCATGGCGGTGTCGACGGCTGCCGCCGCGGCGGCCGGGTCGGCTCCGCCATGTCTGGCTCAGGTGTTGCGGCGGGCGGCCGATCTCCTGGCGCTCGGTGCCGGTGCCGATGCTGCGTGGTCGGCGCCGCCCGGCGTGGCGGTCGATGCCCAGACCGATGGTCTGCTGCGGTTGGCTCGCCGTTCGGCGGCCTCAGGTGCCGCACTGGCCGACGGTCTGGTGGAACTCGCCGCGCAGTCTCGCCATGACGCCGCGCATGCGGCCGGCGCGGCGGCCGAGCGCGCCGGAGTCCTGATCGCCGGTCCGTTGGGCTTGTGTTTTCTGCCGGCTTTCGTCTGTCTCGGGATCGTCCCCGTGGTGGCCGGGCTGGCCGGTGGTGTCCTGCAGTCGGGTCTCGTATGAGGGAGGAAGTAATCGATGTTTCGGATGATCGGTGCGCTCAGGGCGCGCATGCTGCTACTTGCCGTCGACGAATCGGGCATGTCCACCGTCGAGTACGCAATCGGCACGATAGCGGCGGCGGCCTTCGGCGCCATCCTGTACACCGTGGTCACCGGCGACTCCGTCGTCTCGGCGCTGAACCACATCATCGGTCGCGCACTGAGCACCAAGGTCTGATCGCCGATGACGGTTCCAGCACCGTCGAGGCGGCGCTGGCGATCGCCACGCTGGTCGTGGTCCTGGTGCTGTGCCTGGCCGGGATCACCGCGGTGTCGATGCAGGTGCGGTGCATCGACGCGGCCCGGGAGGCCGCCCGGCTCGCGGCGCGCGGTGACGGGGACGCCGCCGTCGCGGTCGCGCGGAACATCGCGCCGTCCGGTGCGCAGGTCGCGGTGCGACGCGACGGCGATCTGCTGGTCGCCACCGTCAGTGCGCGGTCAACGTTGTTGCCGACTGTGCAGATCGCGGCACAGGCGGTTTCGGCGGCTGAGCCGGGATGAGGCGGGGTCGGCAACGGTGCTCGGGGCTGCGATGGTCGCGGTGCTGTTGTGCGTCACCGCGGCCGGCGTCTGGCTGGGGTCGGTCGTGCTGGCCCGCCACCGCGCCCAGGCGGTGGCCGACCTGGCCGCCCTGGCCGCAGCCGCGGCACTGCCGCAGGGACCGGCGGCGGCGTGCGCCCGGGCGACGATCGTGGCGCGGCAGATGCGCGTCGGTGACGTCCGGTGTCAGGCGGACGGCCTGGACGTGGTCGTCACCGTCGAAGTGCCGGTTGCTCACGTCGCGGCGGCGGCAGCTTCGGCGCGGGCAGGACCGGTGCGCTCGTAGGCCCGATGGCTACCCCCCCGATCAGGTCTGGTCGGGTGCCTGCGAAAACTGTGCGGCGGCGACCTCGTCGTCGGTGGGCAAGCGCAGCGACAGCAGCCCGGCGAACGTGTCCGGCTCGAGTTCCACCCGGTTGACGGTGACGTGTACCGGCACCCAGTCGGTGTCGTTGCCGGGCAACCGGAGCACCCGACTTGTCGCGCCGTCAGCGAATTCCGTTGTCATCGAGGCCACTACGTGCTCGTCCTCGGGGTGAACCCGCTGCGTGTCTTCGTTGCCCCGCCAGTCGTAGAACGGCGCCGGGTCGTCGAGCCACTTGAGCAACGTCCAGTTCTTCAGGTCGACGAGGGCGCGATGGACACCGGCCTGCGCCAGGCCGTTGAGGATCCGCTGCGCCAGGTCGCCGGTGGCCGCCGGACTTTCCCTGCGCTCGGCACGCCAGTTCATCGCGCGCGCCACCAGATGGTCGCGGCCGTCTGGCCCCGGTTCGATCGCACTGCGCGCGGTGAAGCCGATCCGAATCGGGTTTCCTTGCCAATCAGTGAGATCCCATGTGCTGCACAGTGTCTGGCCTGGCTCGGCCCGAACCGCCATGGCCAGCACCTTGGTTTCGTTCGGGTTGAGTTCGCGGGAGGGCAAGTCTTCGGCAAAGGCCCTGCCGTAGGTGACCTCGGCCTCGGGATTCTTGCCGCTGTTGGCCAGCGACTCAGGAGTGTCGGTGGCCACACCGCGGGTGAGGTCCCATTTCAGCGGGCCGGGAATGGGCCGCTCGGGGGGTTCCTCGTCGATCGGGCCGGTCCACACGTGCACGCCATGGATCCGGCCGTCGGACATCACCACCGGTTCGGTGCGGATGACGCGGTCGCTTTTCGGGGTGATGCTGGTGAGAGCCTGACCGGTCTGGACCGACTCGGCTACCGCGGTACGGACTGCCGCAAGGTAGGGACTGCGGCGCAGAAAGCTGGTTATCGGGACGAGGTTCTTGAGCTGACGGCCCTGCGCAACCACAGCGGGCTCGTCCCCCATCGTCTCCACGAGCAACCAGTCGTGGCCCATAGGGCTGCAGTTTACTGACCGGGGGCCGGTTGCCTGCGACGGCGTCATCGGTGCAGGCCGCAATGGTGCCGGTGGCGTCTGGCCGCCGGGTGCCGCGATTGCGGAATCCGTTGCGGGCAAAGCGGATAACGCTGGCCGACGAATAATACCCCGCGATTGCGCGCCAGATTGTTGACGATAGCGTCAAAACCGTTGTCCCGGCGGGCTTTGGGCGTCAATGAGGCGTTGTGTGCGGGAATCCTGTGACCACTGGTCAGTTGAGCGCGGCGGTAGGTATCTGGGCGTGGTGCAACGTAATTGGGTCTCACCTGGGGTGGTTTGTCATACCGCCGGACGGAATCGGCCTCGGGAACTTCGCGAATCACGTGCTCGGCTTGTTGCGCTTGCGCCGTCGAGCCAGGTAGGTTTCTGCTGCGCTCCCGATTGGGCAGTGTGTGCGGATTGTGTTGTCAGGCCGTCGCAAAGCGGATCCGTGGAGGACGATCGTCGAGGGGTCGGTCGCCCGTCCATCGGACTTTCCAACGGCTTTCGTGATTCGGGATCACGTCAATCCTCGTTCACCACTTGCCGATTGACGTCTGTTGGTTGCTCCGAAAGTCTTTCGCCTACGAACCGGATGGAAGACTTTCGCGAGCGCCGAAACCTCCGGCTCCACCGGCACTTCTGCCCGGGACGGCGTGCCTGACGCTCCGAGCCAGGCCCCCACTGCCGCCGCCGCGGGCATTGAGGGTCACCACTGTGGCGTTCCCGCGCGATCCGGCGGGGGTGATCAGCCGTGCGGGCGGTTCGGTGGTTGCGGCAGTTGCGCGCATGGCCGATGGCGACTCGCTGGCGCCCGATCTTGGGCCGCTGACGACGATCCTGTCCGCGCCGAGTCGGATGCCGGAGCTGCCGACGCGCATCGCGCCGGGGAGCAAGCCCGGTTCCACCACTGGGCCGGTGACGCCGACGGCACGCGCGCCGCCGAGGCCGATCAGGCCGGTGACGCCGCTCCTGCTTTCCATCCCGGCGGTTGCGCCCGAGCCGCCGGTCGCGCGATTGCCGTCCATCGATGACTCGGGTTTGGCCTTCGGTAACGGATTGTCACGGCGGTTGGTCTGCTCAGCCGGTGTGCCGGTGGGATTGCCGGTGGTTGCGGCGTTGTCGGTCTCCGCTGTCGCGTACGCACCCGCACCGGATTTCAGAACCTGCACCAGATTCTGATGGAAAGCCGCCGCCTGCGCGCCCACCGTCTGATAGCCCTGCGCGTGGCCGTTGAAGAACGTCGCGACCGCTGCCGATACCTGATCCTGCGCAGAGGCTACGAGAGCGGTCGTCGGGGTCGCCGCGTTCGCGTTGGCCGCGCTGATCGTCGCGCCGATGCCTGCCAAATTCGTGGCCGTGGTCCCCATAACTTCGGGAGCCGCGTTCACAAACGACATACGACACCTCCGAATTCGAATTCCGACAGACTCGGCCAGTGTCTGATCGCCATCGCACTGCAACGGATATGAGCACTGTAAAGCCATTTTCGGGGAATGGAAGTAACAATTTTTTCAAGGTATCCGGAACGGATGCTCCGACCGCGGAACAACGGGGGAAGGACCGCTGCGGCCGTGCCACCGAATTTACCGGCGACGTTCAGCACCCCTGGTTAGCGCACCGTCCTCGGTCCAACGCCGCGAGCACCAGCCTGAGTACCCGTACCGCGCCCGCCTTGTCCAGCGGATCGTTGCCGTTGCCGCATTTGGGTGACTGCACACAGGACGGGCAGCCACGCGGGCACTCGCAGGCTTCGATGGCCGCGGCGGTGGCGCCCAGCCAGGTACGCGCCTTCCGAAAGCCGCGTTCGGCGAAGCCGGCACCCCCGGGATGGCCGTCGTAGACGAAAACCGTCGGCAGTCCCTCGGGGCCGAGGGCGGTGGACAGCCCGCCGATGTCGCCGCGATCGCAGCTGGCCACTAGCGGCAGCAACCCGATGGCCGCGTGCTCGGCGGCATGCAGCGATCCTGGTACCTGTAGCGGATCAATGCCGTTGCGGTCCAACGTCTCCGGATCGATCGTGTACATCACCGAGACAGTGGGCAGCGAGCTCTGCGGCATGCTCAATTCGACGAAGTCGATCACTTCGCCGTCGATGCGGCGGCGCAGGTACCCGACCACTTGGTGGGTCACCGTCACCGGGACCAAGCCCAGCGTGACGGGACCGAAGGTGCGACGCTCACCGGGGCCGGTGACGGTGATGTCGGTGATCTCGCGCGCGAACGTCGAGTATCCGGGATCCTCGGCACGGACGAAGGCGAGGCCCTCCTCGAGGTCCAACGAGTCGACGACGTAGCTCTCGCCCTGATGCAGGTAGACCGCTCCGGGGTGCACCGACGACGGCGCCTGCCCCGCTCCGGTGCTGCCCAGCAGGCGGCCGGTGTCCGCTTCGACGATGACGATCTCTCCGCCGATGGATCCCCGGATGTCCACTGCGCCATGGGGTTCGACTCCCGGTGCGGGGAAGTACCTGCCACCCCGGCGCTTCAGCAGGCCGTCGTCGACCAGTCCGTCGACCACGTCCACCGCGTCCAGCACGCGGACCTCCGCGTCGTCCAGCGGCAATTCCGTTGCCGCACAGAGAAGTTGAGGTCGCAGGATGTAGGGATTGGTGGGATCGATCACGACGCGTTCAACCGGCTTGTCCAACAACGCGGCCGGATGATGGACGAGGTAGGTGTCCAGCGGATCGTCGCGCGCGATGAGCACCACCAGTGCGCCCTGCCCGCGCCGCCCCGACCGTCCGGCCTGCTGCCAGAACGACGCGACCGTGCCCGGGAACCCCGCCAGCACCACCGCGTCCAGACCTGCGATGTCGACGCCGAGTTCGAGCGCGTTGGTGGTGGCCAGTCCACGTAGCAGACCCTCGGCCAGGGCCTGCTCCAATTCACTGCGATCCTCGGCCAGATAGCCCGCCCGATAGGACGCCACCAGCCCCGACAGCTGCGGGGCGACGTCGTCCAGTCGCGCCCGCGCCCCCAACGCGGTCAGCTCGGCGCCGCGACGGGACCGCACGAACGTCAACGTCTGCGCGCCCTCCACGATCAGGTCGGCCATCACCCGAGCCGCCTCGGCGCCCGCCGACCGGCGCACCGGAGCCCCGTGCTCCCCGAGCAGGTCGGTCCGCAACGCGGGTTCCCACAACGCGACCGTCCGTCCCCCCTGCGGTGATCCGTCGTCGACCACGTCGAGGACCTGTTGGCCGATGAGTTCGGTGGCGGTCGTGCCGGGGGAGTCGGTGGTCGCGCTGGCGAAGATGACCGTCGGATACGAGGAGTAGCGCGCGCACAGCCGTAACAGGCGGCGCAGCACCATCGCCACGTTGGAACCGAACACCCCACGGTAGTAGTGGCATTCGTCGACGATCACGAACCGCAGTCCGCGCAACAGCACCCCCCAGCGGGCATGGTTGCGCAGGATCGACAGGTGGATCATGTCGGGATTGGAGAACAGCCAGCGCGAGCGCTCCCGGGCGAAGCGGCGGACTTCGGCGGGCGCGTCGCCGTCGTAGGCCGTGGGTGCGACGTCAACGAGGGGAACCGCGGTGACCAGGGCGTGGGCAGCGCGCAGCTGGTCGTGACCGAGCGCCTTGGTCGGCGACAGGTACAGCACCCGGGCCCGTGGGTCGGAGGCCAGCGCGTTGAGCACCGGGAGCTGGTAGGCCAGCGACTTGCCCGAGGCGGTGCCGGTGCTGATCACCACGTGGCGTCCGGTGTGCGCCAGCTCGGCGGCCCGCACCTGGTGCGACCAGGGGGTGCGAATCCCGCGTTCGGTGAAGGCGCGGACCACCTCGGGCCGGGCCCAGTCGGGCCAGTCGGCGGGTTGGGCGGGCCGCGGCGGCAATTCGGCGACATGGCGCAGCGGATGCTCGCCGGGGGCGGTGCCGGCGAGTGCGGCGGCAAGCAGTTCGCTGCCGAAACTCGCCATCGTTAACCTTTCCGAGCGTCCGGGCCCGCTGCCGCAGCCGCCGAGTGACGCTTACGTAAATTGAGGCTCCGTCCGGCGACCTGCGCTGCCAACAGGCTGTTGCCTACGCGACGAACGTGGTTGACTGAGTGCGGTCGTAGCTTCTGTGTTCGTGTCAAACTTTCGCAGGATCGACGTTGCGATCGCGGTTCCTGCGAGGTTATCTGTCGGGTGAAGTTCCGGCGACTCCGCGAGGTATGGCGGTCGTGACGGGCCCGGGGCACCGAACGGCGGTGCCCCGCACCCAGAAGAAAAGGAAAGATCAGAGAGATGCCACAGGGAACTGTGAAGTGGTTCAACGCGGAGAAGGGGTTCGGTTTCATCGCCCCCGAGGACGGTTCCGCGGATGTTTTTGTCCACTACACGGAAATCCAGGGGACGGGCTTCCGCACCCTCGAAGAGAACCAGAAGGTCGAGTTTGAGATCGGCCACAGCCCTAAGGGCCCCCAGGCCACCGGAGTCCGCTCCCTTTAATCCGAGCAGATTCTGAAAAGAAACCCCCCGGCGCAGTCCCGCTCTTGCGGGACCCGCCCCGGGGGGTTTCCGTTATTGGCACCCACTTACGCCTCTGGTCACGCCGCGCCGCACGCGGACCGACCCTGGCTCGGTCCGCTGCCTTACTGTCTGTGGCGTGAGCCAGCTGTCCTTCTTCGCCGCGGAGTCGGTACCGCCCGCGGTCGACGATCTGTGTGGACTGCTGGCCGCGCCCGGTCAGATCGTCACGGTGGGGTCCGGAGCCAGGGTGTCGGTGGTGGTGGATCGGCCTTGGCGGGCCGCCGCGCTGGCGGAGATGATCACCGAAGCCGGACTGGTCCCGGAGATCACCCGGACCGACGAGGATCACCCGTTGGTCCGCACGGCGGTGGACCCGCGATTGTGCAATATCGCCAAGGAGTGGACGAGGGGCGCGGTCAAGACGGTGCCGCCGCGCTGGCTGCCCGGGCCGCGGGAGTTGCGGGCGTGGACCCTGGCCGCCGGCACCCCGGAAGCCGACCGGTACCTGCTGGGTTTGGATCCGCACGCGCCGGACACCCATTCGCCGCTGGCGTCGGCTCTGATGCGGGTCGGGATCGCACCCACCCTCATCGGCACCCGCGGGGCTCGGCCGGCGCTGCGGATCAGCGGCCGCCGCAGGCTATCGCGCCTGGTAGAGAACGTGGGGGAGGCTCCCGACGACCCCGAGTCGGCAGCCCAGTGGCCCCACGTCTGAGCGGTCGCACAGGCCCGCGATGGGGTCGGCCGGTTTGCGCAGGCCCGCCCAATGGTGCGAAATTGTCAGTTGCCCGCGGGGCGAAGGGGACAGCGCGTAGGTCCACTGGCCGGAAACTGACCGGAAACGGACCGGATTTCCGGGAATTTCAGGGAGTCGACCTGTCATTCTTCCCTGCGGGGGCGGTTCCGCGAGGGGACCGATAGATCGAGATGGAGCGTAAGCGCAGGTGGCCAGCAACGGGAGCACCCGGCGACTCGTGATCGTCGAGTCGCCCACCAAAGCGCGCAAGCTGGCCGGTTACCTGGGCGCCAACTACATCGTGGAGTCGTCCCGCGGCCACATCCGGGACCTGCCCCGCGCCGCCGCCGACGTGCCCGCGAAGTTCAAGTCCGAGCCGTGGGCACGGTTGGGGGTGAACGTCGACGCCGACTTCGAGCCGCTCTACATCATCAGCCCCGAGAAGAAGAGCACCGTCACCGAGTTGAAGGGCCTGCTCAAAGACGTCGACGAGCTCTATCTGGCCACCGATGGTGACCGGGAAGGCGAGGCGATCGCCTGGCACCTGATGGAGACCCTCAAACCGCGGATCCCGGTCAAGCGGATGGTGTTCCACGAGATCACGGAGCCGGCCATCCTCGAGGCCGCCGAGAACCCGCGCGATCTCGACATCGACCTGGTCGACGCGCAGGAGACCCGCCGCATCCTGGACCGGCTGTACGGCTACGAGGTCAGCCCGGTGCTGTGGAAGAAGGTCGCGCCCAAGCTGTCGGCCGGCCGGGTGCAATCGGTGGCGACCCGCATCATCGTGCAGCGCGAACGCGACCGGATGGCCTTCCGCAGCGCGTCGTATTGGGACATCCTGGCCAAGCTGGACGCGAGCGTGTCCGACCCGAAGGCGCAGCCGCCGACGTTCACCGCGCGCCTGACCAACGTCGACGGTTTGCGGGTGGCCACCGGCCGTGACTTCGACTCGCTGGGTCAGCTACGCAAGGCCGACGAGGTCACCGTTCTGGACGAGTCCGCCGCCACTTCGATCGCCGAAGGCTTGCGTGGCGCTCAGCTCTCGGTGGCGTCGGTCGAGGAGAAGCCCTACACCCGCCGCCCGTATCCGCCGTTCATGACCTCGACGCTGCAGCAGGAGGCCGGCCGCAAGCTGCGGTTCTCCTCCGAGCGCACGATGAGCATCGCTCAGCGGCTCTACGAGAACGGCTACATCACCTATATGCGGACCGACTCCACGACGCTGTCGGAGTCGGCGATCGGCGCCGCGCGCAACCAGGCGCGCCAGCTCTACGGCGAGGAGTACGTGGCCCCCTCGCCGCGCCAGTACACCCGCAAGGTGAAGAACGCCCAGGAGGCGCACGAGGCGATCCGGCCCGCCGGTGAGACGTTCGCCACCCCCGACGCGGTGCGTCGCGAGCTCGACGGTGACGAGTTCCGTCTCTACGAGCTGATCTGGCAGCGCACCGTGGCCTCCCAGATGGCCGATGCGCGTGGCACCACGCTGAGCCTGCGGATCGAAGGCCGCTCGGGTGAGCGGCAAGTGATCTTCTCCGCCTCTGGCCGCACCCTGACCTTCCCCGGCTTCCTGAAGGCCTACGTGGAAACCGTGGACGAACTGGCCGGTGGCGAAGCCGACGACGCCGAGCGCCGGCTGCCGCAACTGACCCCCGGACAGCGTCTGGATGCCGTCGAACTCACACCCGACGGGCACTCCACCAACCCGCCGGCCCGCTACACCGAGGCATCGCTGGTCAAAGCGCTCGAAGAGCTGGGCATCGGACGGCCGTCGACCTACTCCTCGATCATCAAGACGATCCAGGACCGCGGTTACGTTTACAAGAAGGGCAGCGCCCTGGTGCCGTCCTGGGTCGCGTTCGCCGTAATCGGTTTGCTGGAACAGCATTTCGGCCGTCTGGTCGACTACGACTTCACCGCGGCGATGGAAGATGAGCTCGACGCGATCGCCTCGGGTAACGAGCAACGCACCAACTGGCTGAACAACTTCTACTTCGGCGGTGAGCACGGCGTGGCCGACTCCGTTGCCCGATCCGGTGGATTGAAAAAACTGGTCGGCATCAACCTCGAAGGTATCGACGCGCGAGAAGTCAACTCCATCAAGGTTTTCGACGACGCGTTGGGACGCCCGGTCTACGTTCGGGTCGGCAAGAACGGCCCGTATCTGGAACGTACGATCGCCGGTGACGACGGCGAGTCGACTCCGCAGCGGGCCAACCTGAACGATTCGCTGACTCCCGACGAGCTGACTCTGGAAGTGGCAGAAGAACTTTTCGCCACTCCGCAGGAGGGGCGCGTGCTGGGTGTGGACCCGGAAACGGGTCACGAGATCGTGGCCAAAGATGGGCGCTACGGGCCGTACGTGACGGAGATCCTGCCCAAGTCCGAAGACGACGAAGGCGATGCCGCTCCGGCGAAGAAGGGCAAAAAGCCGACCGGTCCGAAGCCGCGCACCGGTTCGCTGCTGCGCAGCATGGACCTGCAGACGGTCACACTCGAGGACGCACTGAAACTGCTGTCCCTGCCGCGGGTGGTCGGCACCGACCCCGCATCCGGTGAGGAGATCACCGCACAGAACGGACGCTACGGCCCATATCTCAAGCGCGGCACCGATTCTCGATCGCTGGCCACCGAGGACCAGATGTTCACCATCACCCTCGACGAGGCGCTCAAGATCTACTCCGAGCCGAAACGCTCTGGGCGACAGGCTGCTTCGGCACCGCCGCTGCGGGAGCTGGGCACCGATTCGGCGTCGGGCAAGCCGATGGTGATCAAGGACGGCCGGTTCGGTCCGTACGTCACCGACGGCGAGACCAACGCCAGTCTGCGCAAAGGCGACGACGTGTTGTCGATCACCGACGAACGCGCCTCCGAACTGCTCGCCGATCGGCGGGCCCGCGGCCCGGTGAAGCGAGCCGCGAAGAAGACGGCACGCAAGGCCACGTCGAAGGCGGCGGCCAAGAAGGCACCGGCGAAGCGCGCGGCCAAGCGCACCTAACCCGCGCCGCATCAGGCGCACCTAACCCGCGCGAGCAAGCGCACCTAACCCGCGCGAGCAGACGCGAAAGCCCCTTGTTTCGGCACGAAACAGGGGCTTTCGCGTCTGCTCGGCATCAGTGCCGTCTGGTCGAGACCTCCTCGGCTTCGTCCGAAACCTCGCTGCAGGCAGCGAGATTCAGCGGACGCGCCAACTGGGTGGGCGCCGCGCGACCACGCAGCTCGACCACCTCACCCACGTCCCAGCACAGCGCCTCAGAGTCCAGCGCCCCGCTGACCGCGATCGCCGACGCCAGCACGTGGCCCTCTTCCAGTTTGGCCAGCTCGGTCAGCCGGGCGGCCTCGTTGACCGGGTCACCGATGACGGTGTACTCGAACCGGGCCTGGGCGCCGATGTGGCCGGCTATGGCCCGGCCGGAGGAGACGCCGATGCCGAATTCGGCGGACCCGAGCACCGGGATCAGTTCGTCGTGCAACTCACGGGCCGCCGCCAACGCCGCTCCCGCGCCGTCGGGATGCTCGATCGGCGCGCCGAAGATCGCCAGCGCCGCGTCGCCCTGGAACTTGTTGACGAACCCGCCGTGGCGGCCGACGGTGTCGACGACGACCCGGAAGAACTCGTTGAGCAGGTGGACGACTTCGGCGGGCGGCCGGGTAGCCGCCAACTGGGTCGAGCCCACCAGGTCCACGAAGAGCACCGCGACGTCGCGTTCCTGCCCGCCCAGTTCGGTACCGCGCTCGAGCGCCCGGCGGGCGACGTCCTCGCCCACGTAACGACCGAACAGGTCGCGCAGCCGCTGCCGCTCCGAGAGGTCGCGGACCATGTCGTTGAACCCGGCCTGCAGCAGTCCGAGCTCGCTGGCGTCGTAGATCTGCATGTGGGCGTTGTAGTTGCCGCGCTGTACCTCCGACAGGGCCCAGCGCAGCTGGCGTAGCGGGTCGGCGATGGACATCGACACCAGCAGCGTGCCGGCCGCCCCGATGGCCAACGCCGCCAGCGCCAACAGCAGGATGGGGTTGAACAATGCGCTGGGTGAGGCGTGCAGCAGCGCGATCTTGTCCGAAACCACGGCCAGCACGATCGCCACCAGCGGCACCGCCGTGGACAGAACCCAGGTCAGCATCAGCCGCAGGATGACGCCGGGTGCCCGCACGTTTTCGGGCACCCCGCTGCGCAGCGCCGCGACCGCCACCGGGCGCAGCACCCGCTCGGACTGCAGATAACCGATGATCCCCGTCGCGGTGGCGCCCAGGGCGTTCGCAACGACCACCACCGGCACGGCGTGCCGGGCCACCGACCAACTGGCGATCACGAAGACCATGCTGCCGACGGCCCAGGACACCGCGCTGACCACCGTGCGATAGAACGGCATCCGCAGCGCTCGGGTGCGGGCCAGTTCAGTGGTGGACGGGTCGGCTTCGACCAGCAGGTTGTCGCGACGCTGCCAGCGGAAAACCGGCATCAGCAGGCGCAGGTTCCAGGCGAACCCGAACAGAAACAGCAAGATGACCGTGGCAACGAAGATCACCACGTTGGCAGGCGGGAGGTCCTGTAGCTGGATGCGGTCGCGGGGCGGCAATCCGTAGCGCAGGAAGCCCAACACGAACAGCCCGCCGATGATGTCGGCCTGCAACATGCTCAGGGAGAAGACCGGCCACGGGGTGCGCACCACCCACCGTGCGAATGCAGCGATTCGCCGGGGGAAGGTCGCCACCGTGTTCACGAACCCACCGTATCGGTCAGCGGCGACTCGTCGGTAACCGGAAATGGGCCCGCCATGCCCTCCGACGAGGGCGAAAGCCGGGCAAAGATCACGGAATTGTCGCGAAACGGACGCTGATCGGTCTCTGTCGGAGGCGCTCACTACTGTTGCCGATGATGACGGGAGTGTTTACGCGGCTGGTAGGCCAGGAAGTCGTGGAAGCCGAGCTGTTGGCGGCAGCCCGGGACGCCCGCAGAGATAGTCGGGGTGACCAGGCTCACGCGGCTTCGAGCCCCGGAACTATGACACATGCCTGGCTCATCACCGGACCGCCGGGCTCGGGACGTTCGGTAGCCGCGCTGTGCTTCGCCGCCGCGCTGCAATGTACGTCGGAGTCCGAGCCCGGTTGCGGGAGTTGTCGGGCGTGCACGACGACCATGGCGGGCACCCACGCCGACGTCCGGCGGGTCATTCCCGAAGGTCTGTCCATCGGTGTGGACGAGATGCGCGGCATCGTGCAGATCGCCTCGCGGCGCCCGACCACCGGCCACCACCAGATCGTTCTCATCGAGGACGCCGATCGGTTGACCGAGGGGGCCGCCAACGCGCTGCTGAAGGTCGTCGAGGAGCCCCCGCCGTCGACGGTCTTCTTGCTCTGCGCACCCTCGGTGGATCCCGAGGACATCGCGATCACGCTGCGCTCCCGGTGCCGGCACGTTGCGCTGGTGACGCCGTCCACCGAGGCGATCGCCCAGGTCCTCGTCGACGGCGACGGGCTGGATACCGAGACGGCGCAGTGGGCGGCCTCGGTCAGCGGCGGTCACGTCGGGCGGGCGCGCCGGCTGGCCACCGACCCCGAAGCCCGGCAACGACGCGAGCGGGCGCTGGAACTGATCCGCGATGCAACCCGGCCCTCACGGGCCTACGCCGCCGCGGAGGAGTTGGTCGCCGCCGCCGAAGCCGAGGCGGTGGCGTTGACCGCCGATCGCGCCGAAGCGGAGACCGAGGAACTGCGCACGGCGCTGGGGGCCGGCGGTACCGGCAAGGGCGCCGCCGGGGCGATCAGGGGTTCCGCCGGAGCGATCAAGGACCTGGAACGACGGCAGAAATCCCGTCATACCCGTGCCTCGCGGGACGCGCTGGACCGTGCCTTGATCGATCTGGCCACCTATTTCCGCGATGCGCTGGTGGTTTCGGCGAACGCGGGCCGGATTCGGGCGAACCATCCGGACATGGCCGAGCGGGTGGGCGCGCTGGCCGCGCACGCCAGCCCCGAGCGACTGTTGCGCTGCGTGGAGGCCGTCCTGGCCTGCCGCGAAGCGCTGAGCACCAACGTCAAGCCCAAATTCGCGGTCGACGCCATGGTGGCCACGATCGGCCAGGAATTGCGCTGACGACGGGGCGGCGGTCGGACTTGGGTCGGTCCGGCGCTCTGCCGTAGACTCGTGCCGCCCGAAGCGGCAGGCCGCCTTAGCTCAGTCGGTAGAGCGATTCACTCGTAATGAATAGGTCAGGAGTTCGATTCTCCTAGGCGGCTCCAACTCGCGGCGACGGCACACGCTACCGATGGTGCGGCGGTGCTTCGTCGCGCAGTCGGTCTTCGTCCCACGCCGTTCGCATCAGGTCCTCGTCGGCGAACCGCTCGAGATCCTCGCGGGTGATGCGCGGGCGCGGTTTCGGCGTATCGGGTGCCGAGGCCGGCGGTTCGGAACTCACGAATCCATTCTCTCAGCCACCCGTTGACTATCCGGACGCGCCGGGAGTGCCGAAGAGGATCCCGCGGGCGCCGCCGGGGCCGGCGGTGCCGGGAGTCGCGGGTGGAGAAGCGGTTCCGCCCGGGCCACCGTTTCCGCCGTTGCCGATCAGCTGCGCGGACCCTCCGACGCCGCCGTTTCCCCCGCCCCCGGGAGAAGTACCGGCGCCGAGTGCGAAGCCGCCCCTTCCGCCGGCCCCGCCTGCTCCGCCATTGCCGTACAGCAGCCCGCCGCCGCCCCCGCTCGCGCCGGCCCCGCCCTTGCCGCCGCTCTCGCCGCCGATACCACCCGCGATGTCGCCGCCGCGGCCCCCGCCGCCGCCGGCTCCACCACTGCCGAAGAACATCCCGCCGGCCCCACCTAGGCCGCCGGATCCGCCGCTGCCCCCGTTCTTGCCGGGCCCGAAGTTGGCTCCGCCGGCCCCGCCGAGGCCGCCACCGCCCCCGTTGCCGGCGATCAGTCCACCGCT
>NZ_JCALCN010000041.1:0-28166 GCF_059812345.1 Mycobacterium sp. NGS59 | reverse complement strand
CCTTCCCTCGAAAGAAGGTGCGCACGAAACCCGGGCTGGTTCAAACAGACGTTTATCTAGGCGGCGGCATGTTGTTGTGCTGAGTTGAACGAGAAGCAGCTGTGGGGGTCTGCGGCAGAATTACACTCTCCTCATGGTGCTTTAATGTACCCCTATGGGGTACCCTAGTCACGCAATTATGTTGTCTGCGTGGGCAACCGGGCTCCGTACTATTTGTGCCGTCATTGCGCCAGTTATGGAACGCGAGATGGGCAGCAACGCTCACGCGACCGACTGCAAACCGGTATGACGAGTCGTGCGGCTCTGGCTCTATACGTGATCGGCGGTAAAGGGTGCACCGTCGAACACCTGGCTATCGATCAGTCGCACCCCCGGATGCGTTCGCGATCGCCAGTGATTCGAGGGTGCAACGCTGTTCGGCACGCAGTTACTTGTTGGGTGTGGCGAGCGAGCAGATCATCATCTTCAGCGCGCGAACGCGTTCACCGCTGATGTGGCTGGGTGCCTTCGGCATACTCACGGGAGCCGGGACGGGTGGAGCCGGCCGAGAAGCGGGGCCGGAGTCTCTTATTTTTCCCGGCGCAGGCAGCGCGAACGTGGTTGTCGGGGTCGGCGCGATCTGATCGAGAATGTGCCGCCAACTCAGTTGCACACCGAGTTGGCTATCTTCCCGCCGCCCAGCCTGTTCAACGCGTCTTGTTCTGCCGCTTGACGTGAGAGACCGGTTCCACCTTGGTAATTCGAGCCGTCTGAGGCCACCGCGCCGCAGAGGTTGAAGCTGATGATGACTCTGCAGTCATTTTCACCACACTGCTCCACAGCGACTCGTTCGGCTTGAGTCTTGACCTGGTAGCCCCGCGAGGTGCCCCATGCGCCGGTGCTTGGGGAGTAAGCGATCGCACCGTAACGCATTACATGCGGGACGGGCATTTGGTTGGCCATACCCATCTCGGCCACTGCTGCATTGTCGAGGTTGGCACTTACCTGGGGAATAAGCGGAAGTACCAGAATCATCAGCCCCGCTGTGGCGCCGACGGTGGCCACCGCAAACCCCATTTGCTGACGGCGTTTCGTATTCATTTCACTAACCCCTTTCTGAGGTCTGGCGGAGGAGTTCGTGGGAGGCCAACCTGGCTACACCGCGGGCGTTTTGAAGTTATGGATGCGGTGTCAGCTGGGGTGTCGGCGTTCCCGATTGATGAGGCTCCATGGGGCTTCCAGGCTGCATCGTGCCGGGTCGCATTCCCCCGCCGGATCCCATCATCGGACAGCTGCTGTCGCCCGAGCCGCCGGAGGCTCGCTGGCCGCCGCCGGGGCCGTCCGTGGCTCGCCCCAAGAAGAAACCCCAAAAGAAGATCACAGTCACGATGAAGACGACTCCGGCGGTGATCGCTACCACTGACCAGATTCGATCCACCCGGCTGGGCTGATTGGGGTGATCGGCGACGGAAGGCTGTGCTGCCGTGGCCGGCGGCTCGCTGGACTCATTTGTTTGCGTCATGCCTGGGGATTCTGCCACAGTATACCCTTGGGGGGTAGGGCGGGGGCCAAAGTCTTAATCTCGCAGTAATACGCAAGACATATTGTTGCGGCCCCGACGGTTGAGTTTCATGCCGGGTCAGTCGCTGCATACCGCTTGTGGGCACGCTCGCAAACGGGGTTGTGGGGTGCTGGTGAGCCACTGGGCGCGGGGCCGCGCACCCGAGATATTGTCGTAGACCATCTCGTGTCGGCGATCTCCGCCACTGGCGAAATAGCGCCCAGAGGCACCGAGAACGCTCGCGGATCTGGCCTCCGGGCACAGGCGCTCACTCGCAACCAGACTCGGTGCACTGCTGCCCGGGCTTCGCGTACGTCGGGCGCTAAAAGACTCTTGGACCACCTTCCGCAGTCGCGTTCATATCTAGTCAGGATCGAACAAGTCGCGCGATAGCCGCGGATGCCTCGGCCAGTTTTGCGTCCGCCTCCTTTCCTCCCTCGGCAACTGCTTGGCTTACGCAATTATCGAGATGGTCGTCGAGCAGGTTGAGCGCCACGGACCGCAAAGCACTGCTGGCCGCGCTGATTTGAGTGAGGATGTCGATGCAGTACTTGTCTTCGTCAATCATCTTCGCAATGCCGCGAACTTGGCCCTCAATTCTACGCAATCGCTTGGCATAGCTGTCCTTGTTTGCCGCATATCCGTTCGTCGTTTTCATTTGAACTCCTGGACTCGGATCATCGGGTCGTAGATTGTATTGCCGCGTGATGAGCGTGCTCGACATTCAACGACGTCTTTTGTAGCTATTGTACCCAACGGGAGTTCCGGCTATCGTCGCTCTCGGTATGTAGGCCTGCAGGCATCACCAGCAGAGAATGCATAGACCGGTGTCAACATTCAGCCGCTGAGGCCTGTTCGACCTCATACGCCTCTTGGAGTGGGGGTCTACCTACTGCTGCTGTGGTGGCATGTGGCGCGTTGGGTTAAGGGGAACGAAAGCGACATTCGCCTACTAACGCGACGAATGAATTTACCCAAGGGCGGGGTTTGCTGATAGCTCTCTTCGAGTTGCATTTACGCGTTGCCGAGATCACGGGCAACACATGTGCAGGCCGCAGAGGAACGCTCTCTAATCCGTGCGACTAATCATCATCCATAACAAGGGGTAACGGCACTTAAGCGAATGGTCCCAGTGCCTGCTCAATCGGTCGCGTTGGTTGGTCGCTGCCACCTTCCCCCGAACAGTTGATTGACTTCTGGATCGTGTCAGTCTTGGTGAGAAACTTGGAGCTACGCCGAACTGAGTATGGAGGATTAGCAATGGTAAAGGCGATCTAAGCACCTACAACGAAGACGGGGTGTGGAAGTCGAAGGTAGAAGGCAGCAGCAGTCGCGCAGCTCATACTGGTGGCACTATGGCCGACCAGCAGGCCATCGGCCGACAGATGGCGAAGGACCGGGGTGTAGAACACATGGTCCGAAAGCTCGATGGCACGATTGGTGAGAAAAACTCGTACGGAAATGATCCACACCATCCGAACGGGTGACTCAGCCGTATTGAGGAGTGGCGGAACCGATGCGACCGAGGCTGCGCTGGCGGGCGGCAGTGCAGCGGTCTCGCAGTCATCGCCGTTGCCAACGCACTTGTACATTCCATGCCGCCAGCGATGTTCGTATGGCTGAATCGCCCTGGCATGTGCGGAGGCGCTCTAGACCTTGGAAATGAAGATGGAGCCATGTCGAAGGAACAGGTGCCTGGAAAGCCGACGTCGCGTCGGTGCAGTCCGGAGAAAGTCGCCGCGGATGGTCCGTGTGTGCGTGCGGAGTTGGGTACCAGGCATCGGACAGTGCATCGGGTCAGCACGCCAACTCGGGTACGAAATTTAGTCGGTGCGCTCCTGGGTCCGCCAGGCCGATGTCGATCACGGATACGCGCCCGGGGTGTCCGCCGCGCAGTCCCAGCGGATCAAGGATGTTGAGCAGGAGAACCGAGAACTCAAGCACGCCAACGAGACCTGAAGCGAGCGGTCTTCGCCCGGCTGGGGATCGGGTCAAGACCGACGCTCGTGACGCTGTGCACCTGACACGGCTGTTGCGCTTAGGTGAGATCACTACGGCTACCGTGCCCGAGGCCGAAGTGGAGGCGGTGCGGGATCTGGTGCGCGCCCGCGAAGACGCCCGCGCCGATTTGATGCGGGTCCGCGATCGGCTGTCGAAACTGCTGCTGCGGCAGGGTCGGGTGTATTCGGGTGGGCCGGGCTGGAATGGGGTGCACGAAACCTGGCTGCGTCGTCAACGATTCGACGATTCCCACACCAGTGCGGCCTTTCATCACCACTTCGATGCAATGCTCACCGCGACTGCAGCTCGGGATCGCCTCGACGAGCAGATCGTCACGATCGCGGCCTCACCACGGTGGGCCAACTCGAGGTCATCATTGATCTCCTCGCGGGTCGATACCTGAAGCGCCAACGAAGGACTTTGTACCCTACCCCCGTGAGGTACCTGCGTGGCAGACTCAACCTGCGCCAGCAAGCAGCGCGAGAGGAGTAAAGAAATGACAACAAAAGTTTTACGAACGACGAGTAAGGAGATTTTGTCATGGCGGTAGCGGCAAACCAGGCCTGTCTGGATGCGTGCGCGGAGTGCCAGGCGGCGTGCGAGGCGTGCGCGAACTGTTGCATCAACGATACGAAGATGGCCGACTGCGTCCGGTTATGCTTGGACTGCGCAGCGATTTGCGCGGCGTGTGTGACGCTGGTGTCCCGTGGGTCTCGTTGGGCGTCTCAGTTGTGCCAGTTGTGCGCAGAGATTTGCGAGGCGTGCGCGGCCGAGTGCGACAAGCACGACAACGATCACTGCCGCGCCTGCGCAGAGTCTTGTCGCCGCTGCGCTCAAGAGTGCCGGGCGATGGCCTGATCCAATCCAGCCGCCAAGTTCATGGCCGCTGCGCCTAGCTGGTGGAGCGGCCATGAACGCGCCCCGTGGCGGCCTTGGGTCACGCCGTGACGGGCCCCCCAGACTGGGGACTCGATCGAGTTGCCCGGTTTCTGGTGGCGGCGGTTGGGTTAAGCGGTCGGTTGGTGCCAGCGGAGATGATCGTCGCGGATGAGCTCTTGAAAAAGCTCGCAATCTACTGCATGCCACTCACGAATGAGGAGCTCCTTTGTTCGCGGATCACGAACGACCTCTGCCCGCCAGGGCAGGCAGTCCGGGCATGCCAAGATCTCGTAGGCGTTCCCCGCGTCGTCGAAAGCGCACAGGTCAACGCTCCCGATCGGGGCGCCGAAGCCAACGTTCGGTCGCGGGGCTTGCGGACGGATTCGTCGGTCAGTCAACCGTTGCGAGGTTGGTCGGTTCATCGGAACGTCATCGTCATCGACGAAGTCGCCGGGTGTGAGTGGGCGGTGTAATCGTTGTTCAAGGCAGCCGATACAAAGGCGGCCGCGAACATCGCCCGCGGCAGCCCACAGTGCATCATTTACCCTGTACGTCTCGTCCCATGTGTCGTATCCGCAAGCCTCGCAACTAAAGTCACGTAGAACCATCGTCCACCGACACGATGTGACGTTGCCGTTTGAGGTGGTGAATTCACGCCATCCGTGGGCGCCGCGAACGAGCGTCAGTGCCACGGCATTTTCGTGGCAATGGGCAGTGATGGCCCGGGCTATGGCCTCCTCGACCTCGCACAGATTATCAACGACGGCATCGGTGAAAAGGTCATGACTTTCGAGTCGCCACCCGAGGCGGACTCCGGGGGCCGGCCGATACTGAAAATCCATCATTCTATTTTTCACCCGAGTACGTGCTGAGGTCCACATGGCCGGTTGCGAATAGGTTCTCACGCATCTGCGATCTGTGTTTACAGATCATCCAGCAGAACCGCTTGACCCTGAACGCGCAACCACGAAAACGACTGGATGGACTGCTCTCGTCAGCTGCGCGGGGCCGGGTTCCCGCGCGAGGCAGCTCACGCGTTTCTTCGCAACTGCGTTGACCTGCTTGGAATTTCGCACATTCGATCATATGACCCGCCTTGGGACGCTCTTATTGATAATGATTGTCAAAGCCAGTAAGCTGTGCGGCTGGTGCTTGGTGGAGGAGTGTTGACATGGCCCCGGTGTGGATGGCGTGGCCGCCTGAGGTGCACTCGACGTCGCTCACGAGCGGCGCGGGACCCGGCTCGTTGTTGGCGGCCGCGGCGGCGTGGTCGGCGTTGAGTACCGAGTACACCGAGGTGGCCCACGAGCTCATGGCTTTGCTGGGTGCGGTGCAGGGCGGGGCCTGGGAGGGGCCGAGCGCCGAGCAGTATCTGGCCGCGCACACGCCGTATCTGGCGTGGCTGACGCAGGCCGGCACTACCAGCGCGGACGCCGCTGCGCAGCACGAGATCGCGGCCGCCGCATACATGACCGCGCTGGCGACAATGCCGACGCTGCCCGAGCTAGCCGCCAACCACGTCATCCACGGGACATTGGTGGCGACAAACTTTTTTGGGATCAACACCATCCCGATCGCGCTCAACGAGGCCGACTACGTGCGGATGTGGATCCAGGCCGCCACCACCATGACGACATATGAAGCAGCGTCGGGCGCGGCGCTGGCGTCGACACCGCAGCCCGCTCCGGCTCCGGAAATTGTTCAAGGGGACAACCAGGCGGGTGGGGACGGGCATGGGGGTGCGGCCACCCCCATCGACGACGCCGTTGCGGAGTTCTTGCGCATCATCTCCGGTGGCCGCGTGATGTGGGATCCTGCCGAGGGCACCCTGAACGGGATTCCCTTCGAGGAATATACGAATGCGGCCGACCCGTACTGGTGGGTTGCTCGGGCGATCGAATTCCCTAAAGATTTTGAGACGTTTGCTCAGGAACTGTTAACTAATCCGCAAGAGGCTTTGCAGTCCTACTTTTATCTCCTAGTTTTCGACTACCCTCTGCACATTCCGCAGATTCTTCAAGCGTTGAACCAGGCCCCGCTATTACTGGGGGTCGCTTTCGGTGCCGCCGTCACGAATCTGGGAGCGGTCCCCGGTTTGGCCGGGCTTTCCGGCCTGGCCGCCATCCAGCCTGCGGTGACCTCCGCTGTCGGGGCGCCGCCTGTCGCCCCTGCAGGGCCAATGTTGCCGCCCGCTGCGATGGCCCCGGGTGTCGTGACAGTCGCGCCCGCTGCGCCGGCTTCCGCGCCCGCGCCCGCTACGAGTACGGTTGCCAGCGCCGGGGCGGCACCGCCGCCACCGGCTCCGGCGGCCACCGGCTTCGGTTACCCGTTCTTGGTGGGGGGCGGCCCTGGCGTCGGCTTCGGGTCTGGGATGAGCAGTAGCGCGAGTGCCAGTGCCGGTGCCAAGAAGAAGGCGCTAGAACCCGATTCTGCCGCGGCGGCAGCCGGCGCAGCCGCGCGCGCGCGGGCACGTCGCCGCCGGCACGCGGCGCTGCACGACCACGGCGACGAGTTCATGGACATGAATGTCGATGTCGACCCGGAGTGGGGCGTACCGCCAAATAGAGAGCAGAAGCTGTCGAGCGCCGCGTCGGATCAAGCTGCCGGAAATCTGGGGTTCGCCGGCATGATGAGTAAGGAAGCGGGCGTTGCGGCGGTGGGTATGGCCAAGCTGCCCGAAAACGAATTCGGCAGCGGGCCAAGGCTGCCGATGGTCCCGGGCACCTGGAATCCCGACCAAACCGGCGCTCCCTGAACCGCTGTCGTGTCGCTGGGTCTCGGAACGAGGGCACAGCTGGGACATCACGCGAGCCTCGGGTCGTCGGCACGGGCGGGGTGTGTTGGCACCGGCTTCGCTGGGGTTGTTTGATACGGGGGTAAACAAACATTGGCAAAGCCGTGCCGCAGGGCCGAACTGCTTTGAACGTCCCGGGTTATGGTGCGCCGGGTTTGTGAGGGGCGCGGATTTGGGGGTGAGCGGTGGTCGGGCTGGGAATGAGTCGCCGCAACGGCTGGGCGGTGGGGGTGGGCGCCGTCGTCGTGGTCGTGGTGGCGGCGGCGATCGTGGTGTGGTACCGGCGCGGTCAGGACACCGACCACGTGGATTGCCAGAAGGCCAAGTGCGTGGCACTGACGTTCGATGATGGGCCGACTCCGTTCACCGACCGGCTGTTGCAGGTGCTGGGTCGGCGTGATGCAAAGGCGACGTTCTTTTTGATCGGCAACAAGGTCGCCCGTGATCCGCAGGCGGCCAAGCGCATCGTCGACGCTGGCATGGAGGTGGGCAACCACACATGGGAGCACCCCAATATGACCACGATCGATCCAGCCCAGATCCCGCGGCAGCTCGCGGCTGCCTCCCAAGCCATCACCGCGGCGACCGGATGCTCACCCACACTGCTGCGCACCGCCGGCGGCTTGATCAACGACGCCGTGCTCGACGAAGCCCGAAGGCAGGGCCTGGCTGACATCAACTGGGATGTCATCCCGTTCGACTGGATCAACGACGCCAACACCGCAGCCACCCGTTCCATGTTGATCACCCAGATTAAGCCGGGATCGGTGGTGCTGCTGCATGACACCTATTCCAGCACCGTGGATCTGGTGTATCAGTTCCTGCCGGTGCTGACGGCCAACGGCTATCACGTGGTGACGGTCAGTCACCTCCTTGGCTCGCGTTCACCGGGCAGCAGTTACGGAGGGCGCGAGAACGGGCCGCCAGTCAACGTGTTGCGCGACATCGAACCCGCCGACATCCCGGCTTTGCCGGCTACGCCTTCGCCCACGCCGGCGACGAACATCCCGATCACCGATCTGCCGAATCAAAGTGCAGGCGGCCCACCGCAATAGGCGCCCCCCGCGGCCAACGAGGCGGAAGGCTTCAACGCGAAGTCCACAGCACTAACGGGTTATCGCCGACGCGGCCAACAGGAACGTCACGGCCGCGGCTCCCGTTCCCCCTGCTTCGCCCAAATAGTCCCCGCGACTGGAACCGAACCGCATCACAACAACCCGGCAGCACTGCGACAGCCATCCCTGCGGCCACCACTGCGCTAGTGTGGTTCCAGCACAGTCATCGGGCGGTTTGCAGTGTCCCCAATTAGGGTGCGCCAGGCGCTTGTAGTGTACCCAGAGGGTGCTAGTCGTCCTCTTCCTGCTTTGGTCCTGGGCAGTTCGATCGAGGGTGCGGTGAGGTGGATTGCGTGGGGGCACGCACGCCGCGGCCCGTGGCTTAAGGACGTTTCGCCGGCTCACCGACAGTTTGTGGGCCGCTTGGCGGGCTGGTACTTCGTGCGGGCGGGATCACCCGATCAGTTAGACCGGAGCCGACACACTTCTGCCAATTTACGACGATGACGCTACGCAGTCGGCGCAAAGTTGAGGCTTGGCTGCCGTGCTGGGCGCAACACCGCATCACCCCAGCACGGGACAAACGTGGCGATCAGGGTTTAGGCCATTGTGTGGGGCGGAGTGCTTCTTTCTAGGTTCGCTTTGCCGGGGGCTGCGGTCTGCCGCGACTTACTGTCGACGTGGGGGGCCGAAGGCGCCCGGGTGACTAGCCTGGAAGCGCTGGTTGCATTGGTTTGAGGCGGTTAGGTGACAATTGTGGTGGATGACCAAAGTCTTGGCGGTACGTCACAGTGGTGCGGGGCCGATCGGGTTGACCGATCCGGTGCTGGCAATGATCAACAGCCGCGGTTGAGTCGGGACCATGTGTTAGATGCGGCCATTGACTTGATTGATCGCCACGGCCTGCCCAGGCTGACCATGCGTCGGTTGGGCACGGCCTGCGGGGTGGAGGCAATGGCGCTGTACCGCTACGTGCACAGTCGCGGGGACCTGCTCACCGGGGTGGTCGACCACATCACAGACCGCCTCTACACCGATCAGCTCGCCGCGCGCCGGCAAGAGGACGGTTGGCAGGACTACTTGCTTCGGCTGGCCCATGGGGTGCGCCAGATTGCGCTGCAGCATCCGGAGGTGTTCCCGTTGGTCGCCACCCATGCGCCTGAAGCGCCTTGGGTGCGACCACCGCTGCGCAGCCTGCGCTGGATGGAAGGCTTCCTTGACACGTTGATCTCTTCTGGGTTTGACGACACCGCCGCGGTCGCCGCCTACCGCAGCTACACCACCTTCCTGGTCGGCCATCTCCTGCTCGAAGTGTCAGAGCGTGGCGCCGAACTGCACCCCGATGAGGCCATCGTGGATGGAAACCAACTCACGACTAGTTTGGCGGACTATCGGCATTTGCAGCGACTCAAGCCAATCCTGTCCGAGGATCACAGCACCGCCGAGTTCGAAGAGGCGCTAGAAGCCCTGCTCGATCGGCTCGAATTGTTGGTGGCAAGGCGTTGACGCCGCCGGTTTCCCCGACGTCGGGCTGCTCAACCCACTCTGCGCCGGCAGACGCCTATTCACCAGTGTGGCCAGCGAGATCGCGGTGCCGGTGAGGTCGGCCCCTTGGCTGACGGCTCGGCAGCCCCGGTGCACAGGTGCTCATGCAGCGCCGCTTTCACGTGCGGATACAACGGCAGCTCGGCTTTGAGGCGGGCCGCAGCAATGATGCGGGCCACGATTGGTTGGCTGCTGACCAGCCGCAGCTCGATGCCCTCGCCGCGGCAGTGTTCTGCGGCCTCGACCAAGACGCGGAAGGCGCACACCGCCATGAAGTCCAGTCCATTGATATCGATGACCAATGGGCCCGGTGCGGCTGCAGCACGCGCGGCCTCGCGCACCAGCTGCCTCCAGATCCTCACATTGCTCGCGTCGATCTCCCCGCTGACGGACAGCAAGACCGCCGAGCCGGTTCGCTTCGTGATGGCTCGCAACATGCTGTCACCGGCATTCATGCAAAGCTAGCCCTTCGCCGACGTGCGGAGGCGGAGCAAACGAGCAGCGCAGCCCTCGCGTTCTCCATAGCGGGCGTTGCAAAGTGCCTATCTCACCCCTGTGATTTTCAAGGGCCTGACCCGGGCCTGTCCCACCCAATTGGTTTACGTTGTAAACGCGTGTCAGGATACCGTACCCCTGAAGGGTTTGTTATGTAAATGGTAGTAAGGCAACCGCCACGATCCCGCATGATCTTTGGTACATACCGATACCGGCCCGGACACCGACGCAGACGAGCCTGACCGCAGACGGGCAGATCGGCGAGATGTCGAACCGGAACGTCATCTGTCTGTCCTACGTCATCGCCGGGGGAGCTAGTGACGGTCTGCGTCAATCTCTGAACGGCGGCTGCAAGGCGGCGGCTGACACAGTCAAGCATCCTGGATCACCGTTGGGACGCTCAGCTAGGGGAGAGGTAGCGAGAGGGCATGGGAGTCGATCGGTTGGAGGGCGTCACCTGCTTGGTCCATGTCAGCGAGATCTGAATACCCCGCGATCAGAGACAAGTACTCCCCATTCGCGATTCGCTATTTCGCGGCGGGTCAGGCGGTGACAGCTGGGTCGTCGCTGATCTCGCTGCCGAGGTGTTCGATGTGGTAGACGGCTTCGTCGAGCAGCATGGCGACGTGGTTGTCGTAGAGGCTGTAGACCACGGTCCGGCCCTTGCGAATGCCGGTTACCAGGCCCAGAGCGCGCAGCAGCCGCAGTTGATGCGACACCGCGGACTGTTCCATCTCGACGGCGTCGGACAGGTCCGAGACCGAGCACGCGCCGTGTCGCAGCCGGGTCAGAATCCGCAACCGGCTTGGTGTGGCCAACGCCTGCAGCGTGGCCGCCACCGACGCCGCCGAGTCGGCGTCTAACTGCGCGGGCGGGGTGGACCTGCCTTCTACTCCATGACCCATGATCATCATCCTATCAACGTGCACGAATGAAGACCTCTTCATGCAATCCTGTATAGTGGTGAGGTTCCCGACCCGTGCTCTCAAAGGTAGTTCGATGTCATCTCAGGTGCTCGACCGTGACGCCGTCCGCGCCGCCGGCGGCGATGGCGCCGCTATCCGCACGCGGGCGTTCGCGCTGCCCGAGGTGCGGTGGGCGGCGGTGGCCACGGTGTTGTTCGCGCTTGGTTTGGCCGCCCAATATGGCGGTGCCCCGATCTGGGTCTGGTGGGCGTTGTATTTGGCGTGTTATGTCACCGGCGGGTGGGAACCGGGGCTGGCCGGTGTACAGGCGTTGCGGAACCGCATGCTGGATGTGGATCTGTTGATGATTGTCGCGGCGATCGGCGCGGCGGCGATCGGGCAAGTCCTCGACGGCGGGCTGTTGATCGTCATCTTCGCCACTTCCGGTGCGCTGGAAGCGTTTTTGACTCAACGCACCGCCGACTCGGTGCGCAGCCTGTTGAACCTGGCGCCCGAGCGCGCCACGGTGATCACCGCATCGGGCCAGGAGGACGTGGTGGATGCTGCGGCCCTGGCGGTGGGCGATGTGATTGTGGTGCGCCCGGGGGAACGCATCGGCGCCGACGGGCAGGTCACCTCCGGTGCCAGTGAGGTGGATCAGGCCTCGATCACCGGTGAACCGCTCCCGGTCGCCAAACGGCCCGGCGATGAGGTGTTCGCCGGCACGTTGAACGGCACTGGGGTGCTGCGGGTTCGGGTGGACCGCGCCGCCGCCGACACTGTGGTCGCGCGCATCGTGGCGATGGTGCAGGAGGCCTCGGCCACCAAAGCCGACGCGCAACTGTTCATCGAGAAGGTCGAGCAGTACTACTCGATCGGGGTGGTGGTAGCCACCCTTTTGGTGTTCGGTGTTCCGCTGGCGCTGGGCGCCGCGGTGCAATCGTCGCTGTTACGGGCGATGACGTTCATGATCGTGGCCTCACCTTGTGCGGTGGTGCTGGCGACCATGCCGCCCTTGCTGGCTGCGATGGCCAACGCGGGCCGGCACGGGGTGCTGGTCAAATCCGCGGTCGTGATGGAACAGCTTGGGTCGGTCACTATGGTGGCGTTCGATAAGACCGGCACCCTCACCCGCGGCACACCCCGGCTGTCTGACATCCGACCTCTCGTCGGCGGCGGCTTGGACGCCGAGGGGCTGCTTACCCTGGCCGCGGCCGCCGAACACCCCAGCGAGCATCCTTTGGGCGCCGCGGTGGTGGCCAGTGCCGCCGATCGCGGGTTGACACTGCCGATGATCGAGGCGTTCGAATCTGCTCCGGGGCGCGGCGTGCGCGCGGTGGTCGAGGGCCGCCGGGTCGCGGTGGGCAGCCCGGCGCAGCTGTTGCGCGCCGGTCCCGGCGGCGCGAATTCGGGCCGGGTCGGCGCGGTGGTGGCCGGGTTGGAAGCCGAGGGCAAGACCGCGGTCGTGGTGCTCGTCGATGACATCGCGGTCGGCGTGTTGGGACTCGACGACCAACTCCGTTCCGAGGCCGCCACTACGGTGGCCGCGTTGACCGCGCTGACCGGCACGACACCGATGCTGTTGACCGGCGACAACGAGCGCGCGGCCACCGCGCTGGCCGTGCGGGTCGGCATCGACGACGTGCGCGCGGGGTTACTGCCACAGGACAAAGTCGCCGCCGTGCGCGAACTCGATGACAGCGGCCATCGGGTGCTGCTAGTCGGCGACGGCGTCAACGACGCCCCGGCGTTGGCCGCCGCGCACACCGGAATAGCCATGGGCCGGGCCGGCTCCGACCTCGCCCTAGAAACCGCCGACGCCGTCGTCGTCCGCGACGAACTGGCCACCATCCCCAAGGTCGTCGCGTTGTCGCGACACGCGCGCCGCGTTGTAATCGCCAACCTGGTCATCGCGTCGACCTTCATCACCGTGTTGGTGTTATGGGACCTGCTCGGTCACCTACCCCTGCCGCTGGGCGTCGCCGGACACGAAGGCTCCACCGTCATCGTCGGCCTCAACGGAATGCGGCTCCTGTCCCGCCGCGCCTGGCTGTCCCCGTCCCGGTCCCCCGCGGGTCGCGATGAGCGGCCGGCCTGACCTGTGGTCGGCCGTCGAGTCGGTGCACCTACCTCAGTACAGTCACACCGCGGTCACTGTCGGCGGCAGCATCATCGTGGTCATAACAGTTCTGATGACCGTGGCTGTGCTCGTGGCCTCATGGTCGTATTGAAGGGCTGGTGATTCGTCGATTTCGCCGTCACATCCCTGACGCGGGCCGGCGGGCACCGCGAAGAGACCGAGCCATCGGGGGCTACCCGCGAAAGCCGGACGATGAAAGAGCTTGGCTAGTTAGCTATTTGGTGGGCTGTGGGCCAGCGGAGGTGGTCTTGGTCGATGATGAAGGTGTGGGTGTGCTGCATACGGCCGCTCTCGAGGGCGGTGGCGTCGTCGAGGTGTTGGTGATCGGTGCTGGCTGAGTCGTGGGTGTGAGTCAGTTCTTCAGGATCGCGGCGCGGCCAGATCAGCAGCGCAGCGACCGCGCCCGCAGCAGCGACCGCCCCCAGTATGGTCCAGGCTGTGATGAAGCCGGCCAAGGTGGCGACCCAGCCTGCGATCGGATAGGTCAGCAGCCAGCACAGGTGCGACAGCGAGAACTGCGCGGCGAACACCGCGGGCCGATCCGCCGGAGTTGACGAGCGGCGCAACACTCGGCCTACCGGGGTCAACACGAGGCTCATACCCGCCCCGATGACTAGCCAGATCACCAAGGCCGCGCTCCAGCGTTGATCTGCGTGGGCCGCGGACAGGCCGATCGCGCTGGCAGCACCGAGGACCAGCAGCGCCCCGCCGGCCATCATGACGATTCGCTCGGGCACCCGGCGCAGCACCGGCGGCAGCAGCAACGCGACGATCATCGTGCCGGTCCCGGAAGCGGCTAGCAGCCACGCGACATCAGCTTGAGTGCGGCCCAGTGCGTCGCGGACATAGTTGACCGTGTTGACCATGACGATCGACCCGGCTCCGGCCACGACCAGATCCAGGGCGAGCACACCCCGCAGCCGTGGGGTCGCGGCGAAGATCCGGATCCCGGCCGCAGTCTTTTCCCAGGCGCTGGCGCGTGGGTTGGGAGTCGCATCAGGGATCCGGCTGCTGATCACCAATGCCGCCGAGATCAAGAACCCGATCACCGTCCCGACGAACAACCAATGGAAGCTGATCACCGTCAACAGCAACGCGGCCAACACCGGGCTGAGCAGACTCTCCATGGTGGAAGCAAGCTGGGACGCGGAAAGCGCTGCGGTATAGTCGGATTCATCGGTCACCACATCAGGGATGACCGCCTGAAAGGTCGGGGTGAAGGCTGCCGACGCTGACTGCAACATCGCGATCAGCACATAGATCTGCCACACCTGGTCGATGAACGGCAACGCCACGACTACCGTTGCCCGGGTCACATCCAGGCTCACCAGCATCAGTCGCCGCGGGAACCGGTCAGCATGCGCTGCAGCGACCGGGGCCACCGCCACATAGGCGATCATCTTGATCGCCAACGCCGTTCCCAAAACAGCGGCCGCGTCAGCACCAGCCAACTGATAGGCCAACAACCCCAACGCCACCGTGGTCAGCCCCGTCCCGAACAACGCGACCACCTGGGCGGCGAACAAACGCCGGTAGTCGCGGTAGCTAAACAACGACATGCCAGTTCTCTCCTGCTTCGTCAGGCCACGACGGTGCCATCACCGTTGAAACCCATTGCGGGGCAACCAGTCCCGCGATAGGGAAATCGTCCGCCAAAAAACCAGCGGCGCGCTGGGGCAACCTGGCTAGTTCTGGGCTTTCTTGGCCGGCCGTCGGGTCAGAGGGTGCACGGCAGCATCGGCGCGATGATGCGGCGGAACGCCCTGCCCGGCATGCTCGGCGTTGAACACCGCGTCGGTAACCAACTGGCGGACATGCTCGTTTTCCAGGCTGTAAAAAATGGTCGTGCCCGATCGGCGAGTGCACACCAACCGCGCCATACGCAGCTTGGCCAGATGCTGAGACACCGACGGCGCAGGCTTGCCCAACCGCTCGGCCAACCCATTGACCGACAACTCCTGACCAGTCAACGCCCACAACAGCTGAATCCGGGTCGGATCGGCCAGCATTCGGAACACTTCGACGACAAGGTTGGCGTGCTCGTCATCCAGACGCCGCCGTGCATTACCTGCATCCATACGCAGATACTAGCCTGCGCAGGAAGGCAGCGCTATCCCTTGGGAAGGTGTGCCTCGTTGCTGCCGATGTTGAACGCGCGCAGCGCAAGTCGTGAGGCTTCGGTTCTCATGCTCACATGAGTGTTATCCCGGGGGCGCCCTTGGGCGACGTTGTACCCGCGCAACTGACTGAAATCGGCGAACTCGGCTAGGTATGTCTGGTTCGGAGTGTGTTGGTGTGAAATACGGTGTCATCGACTAAGCGGACGTACCGCTTTGCGGTACTTATAGACGTTGTCGATGTCGGTCCAGAAGTGGCCGAGTGTCCCGTTCATGGTTTCTCAAGGTTTCCCACCTCCGGAATCGTCGCACCGACAAGGGTCCCCGGCATTGCCGACACGACGCGTGAGCGGATGTCTTCACTCTCAGCTGCACGGCCCGGCTCGGCCTATCCTATGCTAACTGACTGATTCCGTTAATGCTATATGACTGATTCGCTGTCGGCTAATTGTATGATTGGCTATGTGCGGTATGTCAGGCGCGTCATCGACGGCGAATTAGACGAACTATTCGGGCAAGTACCTGCGATTGCCATTGACGGACCCAAGGCAGTAGGGAAAACGACGACAGCCGAGCAGCGAGTCGTCGGCGTGATGAGACTCGATGCGAAGCCTAACTATGAGGCCGTGCGCGCTGACCCGGGTCTCCTGGTGACTCGGCCGCGGCCATTGCTCATCGACGAGTGGCAGAAGGTTCCCGAGGTGTGGGATGTCGTCCGCCGCGCTGTGGATGACGACCCGTCTGGTGGCCAGTTTCTACTTGCCGGCAGCGCTTCACCGCGCCACGGGGCGACGGCCCACTCCGGCGCGGGGCGTATCGGGCGGCTGCGCATGCGCCCGATGACGTTGTCAGAGCGGGGGATCGCTTCACCAACAATCATTCTTGGCGAATTGCTGACTGGGAGAAGACTTCCGCTCGACGGGGCGACGCAGATCCGGTTAGCCGATTACACGCATGAGATCGTGGCGTCAGGCTTTCCGGGTATGCGGTCTCTTGGTGCGCGGGCATTGAAGTTTCAGCTGGACTCGTACCTGCGGAATGCCGTCGACCGAGACGTGCCGGAGCAGGGGCTTGCAGTTCGTAAGCCTGATGCCATGTTGGCGTGGTTGCGCGCCTACGCGGCCGCCACGTCCACGACGGCCAGCTACACGGCAGTGCTGGACGCGGCCACCGCCGGTGTCAGTGACAAGCCGGCGCGTTCGACGAGCATCGCGTACCGAGATGTGCTTAGTCAGCTATGGCTTCTTGACCCCGTGCCCGCTTGGGGTCCCGCGGCAAACCCGTTGGCGCGCTTAGCCCAATCGCCCAAGCATCACCTAGCCGATCCTGCGTTGGCGGCGCGTCTACTCGGCCTGTCTGTGGATACACTGCTCGGCGGTGAAGGTAAGCCGATCGGGCCCCAGGCCGGCGGCATGCTCGGGCATCTTTTCGAATCCTTGGTCACGCTTTGCGTACGGGTTGCTGCCCAGGCTGCCGAGGCCACCGTTGGTCACCTCCGGACACGCAACGGTGACCACGAAGTAGACCTGGTGGTGGTGCGTGACGACGGCCGGGTTCTTGCCATCGAGGTGAAACTGGCTGCAACAGTCGACGATCGAGACACCGCGCATCTGCGCTGGCTGGCCGAGCACCTGCGCGCGGACTTGCTCGACGCGATCATCATCAATACCGGACCCAACGCCTACCGACGCCCCGACGGCATCGGCGTAGTCCCCCTTGCGCTGCTGGGTCCGTGATGGTGCGGAACCTGCCGTTAATGGAGACGGTGCGCTGTGTTGACGCCGTCAACACGCCGAACCGAAAACCGCAGGTGACGAACGGCACTGAAATTGATCGAGAACGGCCAAAAGCGCAGGTAGAGGCGTTGACGAAGACCGAATACAGGGGTTCGAGTCCCCTTAGCTCCACCAATGTGATGAGTCGCGTCATCGGTTACAGATGAGTCGCGTGAGGGGTTACAGATTCCCCGCCATCGGCGGGGGTTTTCTGTTGGTTGCGCCAGTAGTTGGTGTCGGGGTCGATGGTGTGGCTGCTCAGGACGTGGTGGCCGGTTTTGCTGACGGTGGTAACGCTGGTGGTGTGAAGTACCCCAGGCTTTATTCCTAGCGCGTGTTCACACAGCAGAGTTGTTGATGGAGGCCGAATCTCGGAGCGCAACGAAGCCACCCAGTGACCTGAGCGACTCCATCGGCGTCCGCTTCCCGTCGCGCGGTCACCCCGGTGGCGGGCTCAGCTGCTGCATCTGACCGTATGCGTTGATCGGGCTATACAAGGCCAGGCCTCCGTCGGCAAAGACAATCTGACCTGTCACCCAATCCATGTCGAGGACTCCGATAATCGCTCCGGCGACGTCGTCTGCCTGGCCGAGCCGACCGAGCGCAGTGCGCTCGTTCAGGCCATCCAACCAACCCGGCAACGCTTCGGGTTTGGCCAGCATAGGGGTGCAAGTCACGCCGGGGCCCACCGCGTTGACCCGGATCCCGTATCGTCCCCACTCCGCGGCCGCTACCCGAACCAGCATGTCCACACCTGCTTTCGAAACGCAGTAAGCACTCATGTCACGGTCGGCGATCGTGCCGCTGATGCTGGAAACCGCAACAATTGAGCCGCCGTTGCCGGACTCGATCATGCTTTGAGCAACAGTGCGCATGGTCAGCATGGTGCCGGTGAGGTTGATGTCGAGCACTCGTCGCCATTGCTCGAAAGGCTGGTTGAGCAACAGCCCTGATGCGCCGATCCCGGCACACGCCACCAGGCGCGTAGGCGGCCCGCCCACAGCGATGGTCGCCTGCATCGCGGCCGCCAGTGAGTCGGGATCGCTGATGTCACAGTGGAAGTCACCACCGGCTATGTCCCAGGAGACAGTGTCGGCGCCGATCGCACGGAGCTTGGCCACCACCGCCGCGCCGATGCCGGAACCGCCTCCGGTGACGATCGTGGTCACAGGAAAGAATTCTCTTGAGTCAGACCGATCTCGGGGAAGGCGCCCAAGGCGAAGGTTTCGATGTTTCCGAAGCCGGTACCGCCCTCAACGGGGTCTTCCACCCGAACAAGCAAATCGCGCAGTTGGTGAACTTTGCGTGCGGTCGCCGGATCGTCGCAGTCGGTCACATGGTTGCCTTCCACCCGCAGCTCTCCGACCCACTCGCCGTACACCCAGTCGTTCCAGCCGTAATAGCCGGCGGTGCCCAGGTGGAACCCTCCGTCGCCGACAGCCAGAATGCTCAGTGGTCGTTTGGTTCCGTCCGTCTCGACCAGAGTGATGGTGCCCTCGGTGAACCGGCGATTGTCGTCGCGGAAGCGCAGGTCCTGTTCGACCGCCGCGAAACGCCGCGAATCACCTTCCGGCTCTTGCTGTTCAGCCTGGAATCGCAGGTTGTCGAAGCCTTGTCCGCGCTCGTGCTGCAGGAATACGAACAGCGAATATGTTGACCCGTCAGAACGGGTCATCGTCATCGGCAGCCAGGTCATGAACATCTGCCGGATCTTGCTGCCGCCGCGGGGCAGGCCGGGGATTGGCTTGCCGACACCGGGTCGCAATCCCCAGGAGTGGTCGCGGATCGAGATCCACTCCTCGGGTTTGATCTCGGTACGCTCGCCGTGCAGCTGCACCCAACCCGACGCAACACCGATCTGGTGGTACCGCAACACGTTATGGGTCACCCGGTAACCATCCGGGCTGCGGTCGGGCCACGGATCCTCCAGGGCGGTGTCGAACGAGCCGCGCATCACCACGTCGAACGCGATTGGCTGGTGTTCGTTTTCGTCCAAGCTGACCCTGATCGCGCGCAGTGGTTCGACGACTTCATAATGAATCGGGCCTACCGTAGTGCCAGCGGAGTCGGACGAGAGGCGGCGCCCCGCCCGTACCGTCCACTGCTCGGTGCCCCGGCACACCCCGGCCGCCCCGTCGAACACACCGCGGTTGGTGTATTTACCTACACCCAGGGCGATTTGGAGGGAATTGTCCTTGGCGTGCGCGGTAGTCCAGATCTTTTCCGTCCAGGACGGATCCGACTGGCTCACGGTGGCGAACGTATCGACGATCTGGTGGGTGAGAAACTCGTCCTCCGGCACCAGTCGTCCGTAATTAGTGGACAGCAACACTCCACCCTTCAGTTGTTGATCCGCACCGGAACATGCGAATATCCCATTACATTCGTCATGTTGATGCGCCGCAAATCGCTTGGGTCGACATCGAATCCGACCATACGGTCGGGCAGCACGTCGAGCGCGGTATGTCCCTCCATGCGTGCCAGTGCCGCGCCCACGCAGCGGTGCACGCCATAACCGAAGTCCAGGTTGTGACCGAAATGCTTGCGTTCGAGGTCGAATTGGTCCGGGTCGAAAAACAGCACCGGCTCCACCGAGCAGCGACAGGACAGGACAGTCTCTGTATCGATGAGACCGGCCGGCCCGCCGTGCTTACGCTCGACCTCGACCTGTTCAGTTGGGTAAGCATGTCGTCCTGCGGATCGGCGCGACGCTTCTGGACCAACCTCAGGTTGGAATACACCGGAGCTACGTCGCGCAGCCGGCGATAAGTCTCGAACGGTTCGGTGAAGAAGTCTTCGGACAAGGGGTCGAACTCGCCGACCTTCATGCTTCGAATCCCGCGAAAGTGGTCATGTCCGTGCCACGTTCGTATTCCCGCATCCAGGTGTCGGCCCAGGCGGGCAGCGGCTGATCGGTCGGGTTGTGTCTCGGTGATTGCGAGAGCAGTAGCCGCCACAGCATGGCGGTGAGCTGTCCGGTCGGTACCGCCCCGAAGAGCGTCGATTCCGATCCGGTGCGGGCGCGGCGGCGCCGCCCGCCGGGTCCCCGGAACCTCAGCTCGCTCGTCAGTGCCGACTTCATCACCTGCTGAACCGAGGTGCCGCCGCGTTCGTCGGGAGGGACGTGTGTGTCGAACGCCTGGGTGATTCGCTGGGTGATCGCACCGACATGCCGGAATGTCTGGCGCACGTGCTTGACCCGGTACCACGGACTGTCGACGAGGTGCCGGTAAAGCATCAATCCCGAACTGCGGTGCTCGATCTCCTCGACAAAATGCCACATCATCAACGAGGCCACACGTCTGTCGGCGCCGCCGAACAGCGCTGCGCGATTGTCGAGAATGACTTTGAACAGGGGAGTGAATGTCGCCTCAAGGTTCGCGACGTAGGCGGCGTGGTACTCGACGGGGTGCGCCGCGATCAACTGGTCGTAGGAGCGGTTTGCATGGTCGTAGCACTCTTCCAGACCCGGGTACCGCTCGATGAGGGCAAGCATGTGCTTGCGGTGTGCGGAGGCGTGCTGGGCTTCCTGGCGCAAAAAGGCATCGGCCTCGGCGGCGACGGCCGGATCCTCGGCAAGGCGGCCTTTGGCTTTTCGCAGCGCGCTGATGAGGTAGCGCTCGAACGGCACCGCGATGAAGGTGAAGGTGTTGCAGAAGACCGAGAAACTCGGATTGGCCGGCTGCCGCAAGAACGGCACGGTCGAATCGAACTCGAACGGCATCTTGCGGACGACAAGGTCCGTCACCACTGACACCTCCTCGTGCTGTGATCGTTCGCCACCGTATGGACCGCCGGCTCACGCCGCGGAAGTGACATAGGACTGTCCGCACGTAACACAGGTATCCGGAGAAAATCCGGCTGCAGGCAGCCTCAGTGTGACATTTGTACCTGTATATGTAAAGGTTAGTGATGCCAGTTCGCGTGCCACCCAACGCCGAGCGGTCGACCCGCCGACGCATTCTGTCTGCGACCTTCTCGGTACTGGCTCGCAGCGGCCGCAAGAACCTGATGCTGTCGGAAGTCGCCGCCGAAGCGGGCGTGTCCCGGCCGACGCTGTACCGCTACTTTCCGTCCAAGGGCGCGTTGCTGGAAGCCTTTGGACTCTACGAACAAGACAATTTCGAGGCCGGCATCGCCGCTGCGGTCGCCGGATTGCGAGGCAACGAGCGGCTTGACGCGGCACTGCAATTCATCGTCGAATTCCAGCACGGCTACTCGCTGAGCTCGCTCGTCGATGTGGAGCCCGAACACGTACTGTCGCAGATGCGTCGTGTCATGCCGGTAATGCACGAGCGGATCGCCCGGATCATTCCCGGCGATCATGCCGACGTCGCCGCGGCGACGGTGGTGCGTGTCGCGGTGTGCCACTACGTGATCGGCGAGCAGAACCCGGAGAAATTCCTGGCCGAGTTGCGCTACGCGGCAGGGCTCGAACCGGCGCACGGGCGTGCCGACCGGCCGGTGGCCAGTGCCTGACGCGCATCTAGCCCGCCGGCAACCAACCGCAGATGACGTCGGCGATCCGGTCCGGTTGCTCGAGGTGCAGGAAATGACCGACGCCGTCGAGCAATTCGACTCGGGACCCCGGGGCGAGCAGCTGCCCCTCGACATCGAGCAGGATGTCGGCACCTATGGCGCCGTCCGCGAGCCCGTGCAGGTACATGGTCGGGATGGGGGTAGGAGCCATCGTCGCGGCGGCCTCGGCCGCAACCACGGGATCGTCGAAAGCGGGATTGAACGAGGCCCGGTAGGGGCAGACGATGCCTGCGATCGAAGCTTCGGTCACCGTCTCACGCAAACGCGCGACATCGTCGGAACCGTCGTATCCCGGTGACCAATCGGCCCACAGCGATTCCCAGAAGCCGGGCGCGGCCAGCGCCGCCTCGGCGATGCCGACCTGCTGGATGAACCAGATATAGAAGGAACGGCGGATCTGCCGATACTCGAACATTGCCGGTCCCAGCGCGCCGATGGGTGGGACTGCCAGGGTGACTAGCCGCCGGTAGTGGTCCGGTGCCAGAGCGGTGACCCCGTACCCGGCGTTGGCCCCCCAGTCGTGTCCAACGACGACGCAGCGGTCATCGCCCTGAAATTCGCTGCGAACCTGCTCGATGTGCCGTACGTAGGTGCCGACAGTGATCGGACCCGTAGCGGGCGCGTCATAGCCCGGTAGCCACGGTGCCACCACCCTGTATCCATGATCGACCAGTGCCGGCCCGAGGTGCCGCCACGTATGCGGAGTGTCGGGGAACCCATGGACGGCGATCGCCAGTGGTCGACTGCTGTCGCCGATGTCACCGAAGGTCAGGGGATCCAGTCCGGGCATGCCATGCTCCCTCGTCGTCGGCAGCTACGTTACATTCCACTGCTTGCTTGTAATCCGTAACGTACTTTACAATATCGACTTCTTATGTAAAGGTGCTCTTGCTATGGCCGGTTTGACCTTGGTGCAACGCGACCTCACCGCCACTCGGCAGGCGCTGAGTCGATGGTTTACCGACGAATTTGCGGCTCCGGCAACGGTGACCGACTTGGCGGTGGCCAATAAGTCTGGCGGGTTTTCCAGCGAGAGCCTGATCGCGTCGGTTGAGGGTATCGAGGGTAACGACGAGTTCGTCGTACGTATCCCGCCGACGGGCGGCGGATTGTTCGCCGACTACGACCTCGAATCACAGGCACGCACCCAGCAGCTGGTACGCGGGTACGGCGTAGCGACTCCCTCACCGCTGCGTTACGAATCGGATCCCGCCTGGATCGGATCGAAGTTTCTCGTCATGCCTCGAATCTTGGGTCAGATCCCCGGCGATATGAGCTATGCCCGCAAGGGTTGGCTGCACGACGCGTCCAGCGAAACTCAGCGTCGCGCTCAAGACTCATTCCTTGCGATTCTTGCTGCGCTGCAACATGTCCCGACAAGCGATGCGTCCTGGCTACAGCGGCCGACCGGAGTCGGCAACGACGCCGAACTGACCTGGTGGTTGGAATACGCCAAGTGGGGCACGGACAACGACGTTCCTGACTTGATGCTGGACGCTTTCGACTGGTTGTCACGCAACCTGCCCGCCAACCCCGCCGAACCCAGCGTCTGCTGGGGCGATGCGCGGATGTCCAATGTGATCTTCAGCGATTCGGGCGACGTCCGCGGTGTCCTGGATTGGGAGCAAGCTTGCCTGTGCCCTGCTGAGGCGGACTTTGCCTGGTGGCTGGCCACCCGGCGGCAGATGTGCGCCGCCTTCGGTCTACCCGACGACCCCGAGTTGCCAGGATTCGACACCCGGGACCGCCTCATCGGCCGGTACCAGGAAATGATCGGGCGTCGACTCAGCGATTTGCAGTGGTACGAGCACTTCGCGACCGTTCGAATAGGCTGCTGCACGTTGCGCATCCAGGTACTGTTGCGTGCCCTGGGCCAGGGCGATCACTTACTTACCCGCGCGCCACTTTTGCCGGAATGGACGATCGAGGCGGTCCGTGGCTGACCCGGCGGTCGCAGTCATCGGAGGCGGCTTCGCCGGCATCGCTGCGGCCATCAAGCTGGTCGAGGCCGGGTTACCCGACTTCACCGTGTTCGAGAAATCCGACGGTCTCGGCGGAACATGGTGGGACAACAGGTATCCCGGGGCAGAGGTCGACGTCCACTCGGCCCTCTACTCGTTTGCGTTTCGCCCGCATGACTGGACCCGCACCCACGCCCGGCAGGCCGAGTTGCAGCGCTACCTCGAAGAGGTGGTAGACGAGTACGGGCTGAGGCCGCACTTCTGTTTCGGTACGACGGTGACCCAGGTCGAGTGGGACGAGTCCGCCGCAGGTTACGTGCTGGTGACCGCGGACGGCGAAACTCGGGCGTTCCGAGCGGTAATCAGCGCTGTCGGCATGCTCAACGTCCCGAATTATCCGACCTGGCCGGGGCTGGACGACTTCGCCGGGCCCAAACTGCACACCGCACGCTGGACGCCGATTGACCTGACCGGTAAACGGGTCGCCGTCGTTGGAACCGGATCCAGTGCGGTGCAGGTGGTTCCGGCGATCGCCGGTACGGCTCAACGGGTAACGCTGTTCCAGCGCGAGCCGGGGTGGGTGATGTACAAACCGGACCGCGATCTTTCCGTTGAGGATCGAGCCAGGTTGCGCCGGCCCTGGGTTCGGCGCCGGGAACGGCTGCGTCAGTTCTGGCTAATCGAGATCGGTCAGATGTTCGGTTCCCTGCATCGACCGGGCACCAGGATCAACAAACTGGCCGAGCGACGCGCCCGCTCCTACATCGCAAAGGTCTTCGCCGACCGTCCCGATCTCGCCGAGGCGGTCACCCCGAAATATCCCTACCCGGGTAAGCGCCCGGTGCTCACCAAGGACTTTTATCCAGCGCTGCTGCGCGACGACGTGGAACTCGTTCCCTTCGCCGTGCAATCCGTGACCACAACTGGCGTCGTGGATGTGCGAGGCGTGGAGCATTCTGCCGACGTCCTGATTATGGCGACCGGTTTCCAGCCGACTAACTATCTGGCGTCGTACCGCGTTGTCGGGCGCGGCGGGCAGACGTTGCAGGAGTTCTGGGACGGCGAACCGCAGGCATTCGCCGGCATCACGGTGCCGCATTTCCCGAACTTCTACATCCTCTACGGGCCCAACACCAACGGTGGCGAAATCGTCTCGGCGTTGGTCCTTCAGGCCGAGTTCGCGGTGCGGTCCATCAGACGGTTACGCAACGACTCCATCGCCGGTATCGAGGTTCGGCCCTCGTTCTACCGGCACTACAACCGATGGATTCAAGGCGCGATAGCCAAAACCGCCTGGGTGCAGTCGAACAACTACTATAAGACGCGGTCAGGCCGCGTGGTCACCCAATGGCCTTACGGTGCAGTCGTTTACCGGTTGCTGATCAAGTCGCTTGGCCGACTCTCGGAAGAAGTCATTCGGCGCCGCGGCATCGAAGCTCGGCATCGAGAATTGCTGGGGCTACGGTCAGCTCGCGGCTAGCCCGGTTGGTACGTCCGATCTGAGCCCGAATTGTCGTCTTCGACATAGGCCGAATCTGATCGAACGACGAACACGGGGTGGGTTCTAATTTGGTCAGGACCGGATACCTCGACTTGGCCACTAGTCGTTTCTCGGCAGCCAACATGCCACTCAATCACCCAATCGGTGGCGATTCGATGTCGAAGGTGATCGGTAGGTTTGCCGGCCCGCTGAGTCCACCGACCGGCTTCCAGGGCACGGGACCGGTTATGCGCGGGTTGCGGATTCGGCGGGTGCTGGTTTTCAGCGCTTCAGCGATCTCCAAACGAGCCAGGTTGGCTCCGAGGCAGTAGTGCGCGCCGGTACCGAAGTTCAATACTGGCGGTAAGCCCTGACGGGTGATATCGAATCGGTCGGGTTCGTCGTAGATTGCTGGATCACGGTTGGCCGTAACGGTATTGGCGAACACGATCGTGCCCTTGGGGAAGAGGACGCCACCGAGTTCGGCGTCCTCGGCTACGACCCGCAGTAGGGAGTTGGCGATGGGGGAATGGCGCATGGCTTCATCGACGGCGCGCATCGCCAGATCCGGGTTTTTGCGAAGTAGCTCCCATTGGTCCGGATGATCGCAGAGAACACCGATCGCGGCGGCCACCTGGTTGCGTGTGGTGTCGGTGCCCGCGAGCAGCATCGCCGCGGCAAGCATCCGCAACTCTTCGCCGGTGAGTCGTTCTCCATCGTGCTCGGCGCGGATCAGGTCGGAGAGTAAGTCGTCGGTCAGGGTGAGGCGACGACGCGCAACCATATCGTCGACGTAATCGTCGAGCTCATCCCATGCACGTACCACCTTCGGTAAGTCATCGCGGCTGAAGCCGAAGTTGAATGCGGCGAAGATGTCGTCTGCCCACAACGAAAACTGTTGCCAGTCTTCGCGGGGCGCGCCGAGCAGGGCACAGATGACAGGCACAGGGTAAGGCCGCGCTATCTCGGCTACCACCTCGCAGTAACCGCGACGACTGATGGGTTCGATGATGTCGTGGATGACATCGACAATTGTGGCATGCAGGCGTTGGACAGCGCGGGGGGTGAATGCTTTGGACACGACGCTGCGCACCCGCTGATGTTCGGCGCCCTCCATGCTCAGCAGCGAGTTCGCGACCCTGTCCCAGACGGGACCGGAGGTGATGCCTTGCACGGCAAGTGTGTATCCCCGCGGAATCTGGAAACGAGGGTCTCGCAGCAGGTTATGAACGAGTTCGTAGGAAAGTACTTCTGGTCCAAAGGGTCCCAGTGCGATCGGCGCTAATCGGTGGGCTGCCTCAAGTTTTCGGCGGACCTCTGTGGGTGTGGCGGTGGCGAGGTCGTACGCAATGGTCGGCAAGTCAGCCTCGAAGATGCTCGGAGCGTCGGTATTGATGGGCATTCGGTCTAGTCCTATCTGGGCGACTGCTTTACCGCAGTTACCAAAGAGCTCGCGGGCGCGGTATCGGTGAGATCAGGCGGTACGGGGCGACCAAAGCGTGCCATTTCGAGGCGGCTGTCCAATGATTCTGCGACCCAACCGTGGTTGGTAAGCCACGATGCGGTGTCGCTTGCGTCTTGGCTATTGATGAACGCCGTGACGTCAACATCGACGCCCAATGCGTTATCTATGTCGGCGGCTCCGTCTTTCCATCGTTCGAGGCGCTCGCTGCCGAAGTGTTTCGTGGAGTGGTGATAGACCTCCGCTGCCAACCGACTGGTGGGTGCACTCAATCGGGTTACCGTCCAGAAGAGTTCGTCGTGCTCACTGGACGATAGGTAGGGAAGCAGTCCCTCTACGAGCCAAGCGGTAGGCAGCGCCTCGTCCCATCCCGATTCCCTCAAAGCGTTTGGCCAGTCAGCATCGCGGAGGTCGATAGCTACCAGGTGACTGTCGGCGAGTGGGGTTGCGCCGTGCGCGTCGAGCGTGGATTGCTTGAATTTTTGTATTGCTGGCTGGTCGATTTCGTAAACGCGGACACCGGACAGGCAGGGGAGCCGGTACGCTCGTGCATCCAGGCCGGCTGCCAGGATCACGACTTGTTCGATTCCATCTGCGCTAGCTGATGCACAGAACTCGTCGAAGAAGACGGTCCGGGTGGCAACATACTCGCGACCAGCTATTGCCATTCGCCGCCCGATGTCGTCCTCGGGGCCCATCCAAGACAGGTCACCACGGGCCATTGCATTCCATCCAGGCTCGTTGACAGCCGCTACCAGAATCGCGGCGAATTCATCGCGCACGAGGGGGTCTTGTTGTGCAGTTTCAGCGGCGCGTTGGGCGGCCACCGCAAGTGCGGTCGATCCGAGATCGGTAGTGATGTCCCAACTTTGGCGCGCTTCCTTGTCGGATGCATCCGGCCGACGAACGTTGTTGTCTGTCATGGCCTCTGGTCGCGTTGCGCAGTGAATCGGCGAACGATTCGGATTTGTTGTCCGTCGCGTCCGGGTGCCCAGACCGCGACGACAGTAGCGGAGACCAGGACGACGATGCCCAACAACGAGAGCGACGATTGCATTGCTTGCAGGAAGGCGGCTTTCGCGTGGGTAGTCAGATCGTTTCCCGCGGGTCCGAGTTGCTTGGCAATCGTGAGTGCTTGGGCGAGCGAACCGAGCGCAGGTTCCTTGACCGTCTCGGGTAGCGACGTGACATTCTCTGCGAGTGCGCTGTGATATCCGGCGGCCAGGATTGAACCGGCGAGCGCGATGCCGAGGGCACCACCAAGCTCTCGCGTTGTGTCGTTGATCGCCGAGGCGACCCCTTGCTTGCTCAGTGGGACTGCGCCGGTAATGGCAGTGGTCGCGGGCGCGTTGCAAGCCATTCCGGTACTGAGGCCCAACATCGGCCACGCTAAATCGAGTATGTCGAGTTGGCGTCGACGAGCCGCATACACAACATGAGCTACCCCGGGTTTTGTACACACTCGGTTACTGGTGTGC
>NZ_JCALCN010000040.1:0-30753 GCF_059812345.1 Mycobacterium sp. NGS59 | reverse complement strand
TATCGCTGAAGATTCACCGCCACTTACCTCTGAAGATCACAGTCGCACCGTCTCATTTCTTGTCTCATACCGCGTGTCTCAGATCTTCAATGTCGGAGGTCGATGAGACGGTGGTGGCGTGACAACGATCCTTGGGTATGCGCGGGTGAGCACCGCGGGCCAAGACCTCGATGGACAGCTGGTCGCACTTGCTGCCCAGGGCATCGAATCCGGCCAGATCTTCACCGACAAGCTCTCGGGTGCGGTGAATACCGACCGGCCAGGCCTGTCGGCCCTGCTGCACTACGCCCGCGAGGGCGACACCGTGGTCGTCACCGCCATCGATCGTCTCGGGCGTTCCGTCGCCGAAGTTACTCGCACAATCGCGGAACTCGGCGAACGTCGAATCCTGTTGCGCGCCTTACGTGAAGGCATAGATACCGGCACACCGACAGGCCGCGCGGTGGCCGCCATCATGGCCACCCTGGCCGAGCTGGAGCTCGAGCTCGGCCGCGAGCGCCGTGCCGCTTCTCGTGACTCCAGGCGGGCGCGCCGCCTGCCGGCCACTAAGCCCGCCAAACTGACCCTTGAAAGGCAGCAACAGCTCCGTCGTCTCGCTGAGACCGGAGAACCCGTTCATGAACTCGCTAAAGCGTTCGGCATCAGCCGAGCCACGGCATACCGGTACCTCGCTGCACCCGTGGACAGTCAAGTCCTGGAGTCGAGGCAGCCGTCATGAATCTGACCGAGCTGGGCGCGGCCCTTGGCCCCTTTTTCGATATCTCAGGCAGCCCCTCACACCAGCAGCTCCGCGATGCATTCGCCCGCCACGGCCTCGGTCATCTCGACCCCGCGCCAGAGGGAAGGACATCGAACGGGTCCCACCTGGGCAAGATGAAGCGAATCCGACATGTCTTCGCCTCACCAGCAGCGCACAACGCGACTGCGGGGCTGCCCTTGGCCCGAGAACTTGTGGCGCTGTGTCGGGCCCACGGGGGCTTCAACCCTGACAGCGAGAGTTACGCCGGCAGTGCGAGAGTGACCCAGCTCGTCCAACGCCTTCGCTCCGCTCGGCTTCACACTCGAACCCGACGGGTCCACACGGCCGACCGTCATCGACAACCTCAGCGGCACAGAACTCACAGTGACGCTGCGCAGCTACGTCGACAGAATCAACTCCAGCCCCGACGACGCACCTCTACAGGTCGGCACTGGCAAGGAACTCGACGAAGCCGCCGCCCGGCACGTTCTGACAGAACTTCTGGGTGACTACCCGGTGTCGGGCAACTTCCCGGTCACGTTGACCAGTGCTTTTACCGCTATCGGCATGGCCACCCCCACGGAGCTGCCGAAGCTCGATCCCGACCCGCACCGCGCAGTGCATCAATGTCTGTTCCTGCTGGCCACCGCGGTCAATCGACTCCGAAACGACGCCGGCACCGGCCACGGGAACTCGACGGCGGCTGAGGCTCTAGCGGCCAGGACCCACTCCTGACGGCAACCCACGATCACATGTAGGCAAAGCCCCAGCCTCCCTATACTGTCTAGATGCACCCCACCAAAAGCGGGGTGGTCCAACAAATTCAGTCCGGTTCACGGGGGCGGGGTCTCTGTTCTTTTGCATTAACTGGTGAAATTGTTGCCTTTGCGATTGAGTGGAGCCCCATGGAGGACGATCCGCAGCCGAGCTTGGGGGCGGCCCCCACGCCGCCGGCGGAAAGGCGGCGGGATATCTCGGCGATGGCGGGTGCAGCGGACCATTCCGGCGAGCCGCACGGTGGCGGCGTTGCGGGCAGGTTGAACTGGTTGCGGGCGGCAGTTCTTGGCGCGGACGATGGGATCGTGTCGGTCGCCGGCATCGTGGTCGGCGTCGCGGGTGCCACCACTTCCCGCGGCCCCATTTTCACTGCCGGATTGGCTGGGTTGGTCGCGGGAGCGGTATCGATGGCGCTCGGAGAGTACGTGTCGGTCGCTAGCCAACGTGATAGCGAAGCCGCCCTAGTAGACAAGGAACGCCGGGAGCTACGCGAGCTGCCCGACGACGAGCATGCCGAGCTAACTGCGATTTATGAGGCCAAAGGACTCTCACCGCAGACCGCCGCGCAAGTCGCCGCCGAGTTGAAGAACCACGACGTGCTGGCCGCACATCTCGACGCCGAACTGAATATCGACCCCGATGACCTCGCCAACCCGGTTCACGCAGCGGGCGCATCGGCGGCAGCTTTCACTGTCGGTGCGTTAGGGTGGTGTGGGCCGTGGCGGCCCTTTGGGTGTGGTCGGCGGTGATGTTCGGCACCGACCGACTCAAGGCATAGCAAGGAGGGTCATGACGAACTACGAAACGTTGACGACCGATGTCCTGGTCGTCGGTGGCGGACCTGCGGGCACATGGGCGGCGATAAAAGCGGCGCAGGCCGGCGTCGACGTCGTGTTGGTGGACAAGGGCTATACCGGGGCCAGCGGCGCAACCGCGTCGGTCGGTACCGGCGTGTGGTACGTCGACGACGTGCCCGAATTACGCGAGGCTGCGATGGCCAGCCGCGAAGCCCTTGGCGGTCATCTGGCTGACCGAGGTTGGATGGCAAGGGTTCTGGACGAAACCCACGCCCGGATGGACGAGCTCGCCGATGTGCAGCGTTATCCGTTCCCGGTGGACTCCACCGGTCGTTCCATCCGTGATGATCTGCAGGGGCCCGAGTACATGCGACGGCAGCGCACCCGGGTGCATCGCCTCGGCGTGCGCATCCTCGATCACACGCCGGCGCTCGAGCTCGTCGTCGACGACGATGGTGTGGTGTCCGGTGCCGTCGCCGTGCACCGTGAGTCGGGCAGAACCGTCCGCGTCGAGGCCGCCGCGGTGGTTCTCGCTACCGGTGGCTGTGCTTTCCAGTCCAAGACCATGGGCTGCGATGTCGACACCGGCGACGGTGCTTTGATGGCGGTTGAGGCGGGCGCGGTGCTATCGGGAATGGAGTTCTCCAATGCGTACGCGATCGCGGTCAAGGGCACTTCGCTGAGCAAGACCGCGTACTACTCGTGGGCGAGCTTCTACCGCACCGACAAGACCGTGCTGGAGGGTGCGGGCAGCACCAAGGGACGGTCCGTGATCGCCAAAACCCTACTGTCTGAACCGGTGTACGCCAGGATCGACCGCGCCACCGAGGACGAGCAGATCGCCATGCGAAAAGGCCAGCCGAACTTCTTCATCGTCTTCGACCGGATGGGCATCAATCCCTTCACCGACTATTTCGAAATCACTCTGCTCGCCGAAGGCACCGTGCGTGGCACCGGCGGCGTGCGCGTCGCCGACTACGACTGCTCCACAGATGTCCCCGGCCTGTTCGTGGCGGGTGACACTGCGACGCGTGAGCTCATCTGCGGTGGATTCACCGGTGGCGGAAGCCATAACGCGGCATGGGCGGCATCCTCGGGCAGCTGGGCCGGACAGGGCGCAGCGGCGTTCGCCGCCCGTCGCGGACGACCGGGCACACCGCTGCGCCCCACCGGGCAGGCAGGCCTACGGCCCGCCGGGCGAACCAACCTCGATCACCGGGCGGTGGTGGCCGAGGTGCAACGCCAAGTCCTGCCATACGATCTGAACTATCTGCGTCACGCGGACCGCATGGCACCGGCACTGGAATCGCTTCACCTCACCTGGTCGGCAATTCGGGACGGGCTGGTGGGCGTCGGCGAAGGCGCCTTCCGGGCACGCGAAGCGGCGGCGATGGCGGCACACGCGCGATGGATGTACCACACCGCACTGAGGCGCACCGAAACCCGGGGCATGCACAGACGGCTGGATCATCCCGTCGAAGATGCAGCCCAACACCATCGGCTCATCACCGGCGGACTCGACGAGATCTGGACCCGCCCCGAACCGTTGGCATCTGCCGGGGGGTGGGCAGCGTGATCGAGATCGTCGACGAGGGGCGGTGCATCGCCTGCGATCGCTGCATCGACGTGTGCCCGACACGGGTGTTCGACCGTGGCGCCGACGGAGTCCCGGTGATCGCCAGACACGACAGTTGCCAGACGTGCTTTCAGTGCGAGGCGTATTGCCCGACCGACGCGCTGTTTGTCGCCCCGCTGGCGGTGCCGGTGGCCGCCGGCTCCCGGTTCCACGACGCCGACGCGCTGGCCGCGGCGGGCCTGCTCGGCGGATACCGCCGCGAACTGGGTTGGGGAAAGGGGCGGGCACTCGGCGCGCGCACAGCGGTCGGACCGCCGTTTCCGGGGTGACCCCTACCCACGGCCGGCTCGAATCACGGATCGTGAGCAGCTAGTTCCTATTGGCGATCAACACTTCCAGCGTAAAAGTCTCGGTGAAGTGACCGGTGGGATCGATGGCGAGCAGGGTGCCGGTGACCGTGTCCTCGAACGCGGCCTGTCGGTCACCGAGCAGTCGGCGAAGCGGCAGGGAGGTCGAGTAGAGGTAGCCGATGATGTGTCCAATGGTCCACGTCCGTGTGCATTCATAGACCTGTCGATTCATCTGCCGGAACGCTGAATTGGCCAATATCTGCTCATGTGTCTGGCCGGTGTGGGCCGCCGGAGTCAGGCCGTCCTGGTAGTTCGGCGGCAGGAAGCGCCGCTGGATGGCTCCGATGGCCCGCTGCCACGGTGTGCTGGGCAGCAACAAGTTGCTGTCGTTGGCGATGACCAGGCTGCCGTCGTGGTCGACCATCTCGGCGAGTGCCCTCAGGAGTTGTTCGCGGTCCATCCAATGAAACGAGCGACCCATGGTGACCAGCTTGAAGTGACCGAGGTCGCCCGGGAGATCAGCCGAATGGCCCTGTATCCAGATCACGTTGGTGACCCCGGCTTGCCGTGCTTGCCGGGCGGCCTCTGCGATCATGTCCGGTTCGGGGTCCAGGCCGACGGCTTCAGCGACGTGGGCTGCCAGCGGAAGCGTCAGTTGACCGGTGCCGCAGCCCAAATCGAGCAGGCGACCCGTGCCGTCGAGGCGCAGACGTCGGATGACGTCGCCGAGGAAGGCCTGCGGATAGCCTGGCCGGTATCGCGCATAGTGCCGCGCTGTCCCCGCGAAGAGACCGCGCCCCGCGCTGTCGAGCGGATCGGTCGCATTCATCTTCCTCCCTTCTCGATCACCCGTCTGGTAGTCCCGTCGGCGGCCTGATCCACGACACGTAGCAGCCCACTGACCCAACCGTACTGGCACCGGTGCGCTTGTCGACTCGTCGAATACTGGTCGGCGCAGGCGCTACGATAGTCACCGGCGACTGGCGCAGCTGGTGACCCACCTGAACCCCGCTGCTACACAAAATGTTTCGTACAACGGTTCTCGGCTGTGGTTGACAGTACTCGTCCTCGCCGCACGAGCGGGCAGCACGTCATTATCGACGTCCGCTCGGGGACTCTGCGAGCCTGGTTTAGGATCGGACGAGTGTTGTCAGCATCCGATCCGATCACCTGGCAGCCGCGGCGCATCGCCATCGCTGGAGTAGCGGGATCGGGCAAAACAACGTTGGCGAGCCGTGTCTCCGATCGCCTGGGGCTCCCCTACATCGAGATTGACAGCCTTTTTCACGGCCGCGATTGGCAGCCGCGAGACGATTTCGTCAACGACGTGCACAGGATCATTTCTGCCGATTCGTGGGTCATTGAGTGGCAGTATGCGGCGGTCCGCGACCAGATTGTCGAGCGTGCTGACACGATGCTGTGGCTCGACCTTCCAACACCACTCACCCTCTATCAGTTGACGCGCCGCACGATGCGCAGGCGGATCCGTCGGGTGGAGCTGTGGAATGGCAATTACGAAGGGCCCCTGCACAAATTCTTCAGCGACCCCGACCACATCGTGCGCTGGGGAATCCGAACCCGCAACAAATGCCGTGACCGGGTACCAGGTGTCGACGCACTCCACCCGCATCTACACGTCGTGCGCCTCTCCTCCCGGCGCGACAGCGAACGCTGGGTCAACCGCGCCGCTACCCGCCCGTCGCGGTAGTCCTTCTCCGAGCTGAACCACGGCTCCCCTTGGCTGTTTCCCGGGGAGTCTCCTGACAGCCGAACACCGCCCCTAAAGTCGCACTTTCGGGCAGAATCCGGCACCTCGCTGCGCATACCCTGGACAGGTGGACCGGAGCCTCGACACCACAACTCCTGTCATCGCGCCCGCCGGCCGGCAAACCACCAAGCCTCCGGCGACTGGATCGCTGCTCGGTTTACAACAGAGCGCAGGCAACCGCGCCGTGTCCGCGCTCTTGACCGGTAGCGAAATCTGCTCAGAGCCAAACGGTCTGCCGACGTCGGCACCGACGCTTGCCGGGAGCATCGCCATGCAACGGCAGAACAAGCCCGAGCCGAACTCCACACCGGCGGACGCTCCCACGACGTCGAAGTCCGGCGACGCACTACGCGCACTCGGCATTAGCATGGCCGAGGGTGACCTGAAGAAGCTCGACGAGCTTTATCCACAGGGCGATTTCGTCCTCAATCCGGTCAAAGTCGTAATGCACGGCCGATATGGGTCCGGTGCTGGGGCGGCGCGCCTCGAAATGCGGCAGATCGTCGGCAAGAACTACACGCCGCGATCCACAACGTATCTGGTGGAGACAGGGGCGGGGCGCGCGATCATTCTGGTGGGAGCCGACGGCGCGACGCGACTTTTCGACGCCGGGAACGTGGTCGGTTACACGGCAAGGGCAGTCAACGCGCTGCGCGCGGCCGGCCTTGCGAAGACCCCAGAGATCATCAAAATTTCACACACCGACAGCGATCACCTGACGGATCTTGAGGCGGTAGTGAAGGACTGCGGTATGCCCCAGCCATCGGTAGAGATCACCAAGCAGCAGCTGAATGATCCCGCGATGAAGTCCTTTGCGTCGGTGCGAATCAACGCGGTGCGCAGCCAGGTCGTGGAGATCGATGTGACAGGTGAGGGCATGCACGTACACCGCGAGGTGTCCGGTGCGCTGCAGGGTACCGACCTGCGGTGGGCTCCGGCCCAGGCCGGACTGGCCGGTGGCGGCTCGAAACGGGCCACCAACGCGGGGAGCCCGATTTCTATCGTGCGCGACCTCCTCACCGGCGAAGTTCGGGTCTACACAGCCGATTCCGAGCCGAGCACAGTGATGAAGATGTTCGACTACATCCATCCGTCGGCGATGCCGTACATATTCGGTCAAGGCCAGCTCAAGGAGTTTGAGTTGCCGCATCACGGCGGTGCGAACACCGAGACCCGCAAGGCTGAGGCAGGGTTGAACTATCTGCGATTCCTGCGGTTGGCGTATGACGCGAGCGATGGCACTTCCACCTTCTTTGCTCAAACGGAGAAGGAGAAACTGGAACAACAGACCAACCACGTGCGCTGCCTGCATGCCGCCGGATTTCCGATCGAAACAGTTCTGCTGCCCGAAGGTGGTGGTTCGGGCATCAAGAAGGTCGAGGGCGGGGTCTCCAGCCCGTTGGCGCTGACCCCCGAGGAGCAGGCCGAGGTTTCCGCGAAAATCAAGCCCGCCGAATCGGCACTGATGCAGTCGCGCAAAGTCGCCTTCTCGGTTCAGCAGATGCGTACCGCTCTAGAGATTCAGATCGCATCCGCCGAGGCCACGGGGTCCTCATCCGTCGCTGCCTCCGCACGTCAAACGCTTGCGCAGCTCGAGAAGGAAGACGCGGCCCGCGCCGAGGCCACCAACGCATGGTGGACTGCAGCCGCCGACGCGGTGAAGGCCAGCGGTGGATTCAACAAGAACTTCGACGCCTCGGGTTGCCGGGCGGCCGCCGACAAGATCGGTGGCACCGAGATGATGAAGGCCGAACGCCTCGGCGAGTTCGAGAGTTCGGTGAACTTCAACTCCGCCATGATGGAGTCCTCAGGCAGGGTCTACGAGCTGGCGCTGGGGATGACCGACGCGATGCTCAAGCAGGACCCGGTCGCGATGACCAGTCTCAAAGCCCGGCAGGGCGATGCCTACCGTGAGGCGGTCCAATTGATGGGTTCGGCCAAAGTGCTTGAGACCGTTCGCGAGGCCTGGAAAACCGAGTTGTCCAACATGCAGAAGATGCAAGTCGAACTGTCGAAGATGAGCGAGGAGGCGGCCAGGGCCAAGCGCGAGAACCGGATGGCGATGGCGTCGATGGGTGCGCTGGCCAAGCAGATGCAGGCTGAGGCCATGGTGCACGCCGCGAGTGAGGGCAGGGCGGGCATCCCCCGCGGGCCCGGCGGCGACGTTCGGCAGGGCGCGCGAGCGGGAGCAGGCGCGATGGCAGCGCTCGAGGTCATTCGGATCGTCCTGGAGACCTGGGCCAACATCCGACAAGGAATGAAGGCTGCGGAATTGCGGGCGCTGAAGCGGCAACTGCGAGGGATGCAGAAGTTGGATTGGTGGCTGAATGTCGGTGCCAGTCCGGGCGTCGAGTTGGTGGACGACAACGACAACCCGCTGAACCCGAAGATCACTGATCTGGGGGTGATCAACAAGATCATGGCTGGCGAGAAGACCGACGGTCACGAGGTGCCGGAACATCGACGGATCGTGATCACGTCGCTGAAGTCAGAGGACCAGCAGATGGCAGTGTCCAAACTGATGTTCAATGCGGTGAACCTGAACGATTTTCACCAACTGTTGTTCGATGCTCGCGCTCAGCAGGACGAGCAGAAGCGGCCGCCCGTCGAAGCGACGGATGACGGCGAGCACTGGGGCGCCTACGTCTGGGATTTCACCAAGAAGGACTACACCCAGCGGGTCGACGCGAAGGCATCAGAGATGTTCGCGAAGGTCTATCAGACTTGCTTCGACAACAGCGACGCCGAACTGAAGCGCGACCAGAAGTTGAGCGGGCGCACTACAGGGACGGTTGCGCAAAGCGGAATCTTCTACAAGACAAGGGATTTCTACGCCTACTCTCGCGGAGGTCGGCGCAAGATGCAGTTTCCGTTCGAACCGGTCCTGTCCTTTGGACCAAACCGACCCACCAGTGGCGACGTGCTGGGCAAGGCAGCCGACGCAAAGACGTATGCGTATCTGCGGCAATTCGATTGGTACGTCTCAACGCAGTCCGCCACTACGCCGGGCGCCCACACCGGCGTGGAGTACAAGCCGAACGATGAGGGTTATTGCTGGATCGACGCTTCGGACGTGCAACTGCGTGCCGAATCATCCGCGAAGGCGCCGGGTGCGCAAACCCTGCCACAGTGACGTACGTAGAGAGGTTGCCGATGGCGGAGCTCGGTGAGCATGCGTGGTTCTGGGAGCCAGCATGGCGGACCTGGTGGGTGCGCGAGCACTGGCCGAGTTTTTTGAAACGGTCACCGTGGTGGAGCGGGATGTGCTGGAAGAGCTCTCGCATCGCCGGGGCGCGAATAGTAAGCCGTCACAGCCAATCAGAATCAGAACTGTCCGCCGATCTTGTCGTCGATGCGACGGGGCGTGGCGCGCGGACACCGGCGATGCTGGAACGGCTGGGTCATACCCGGCACGACCGAACTCCGAGGTCTCGCTCGGGATCACGAGGAACCGAGTCGGCGCCCCAACCCTCGACGCGCTCGGGCCTTCATATGATTTCTGATCGCTCGGCGGTTCGGCAAACAGTTTGCGATGCCACTGCCACGCCGTGACTTGCCACTTGGATGAGGGCTTTCGAACGAATGCCCTCGAGCCCTCGTATGTCGACGCGATGAGTTTTGCTCTCCGGTACAGTCCGATCTGCATGGGCAGACTCATCTATGGCTTCAACGTGTCGGTGGACGGTTACATCGCCGACGCACAAGGCAACATCGACTGGTCCGATCCGAGCGAAGAACTGCACCAGTACTGGAACGACTTCGAGCGGGAGACCGCCCTGTCGTTCTACGGCCGGCGGCTCTACGAACTGATGTCCGCATACTGGCCGACGGCCGACCAGGCCCCGGACGCCACCCCCCTCATCGTTGACTTCGCCCGCATCTGGCGCGACATGCCCAAGGTCGTCTTCTCGCGCACCCTGGAGTCCGTCGACTGGAACTCCCGACTGGAACGCGGCGACCCCGTCGAAGTGGTGACGAAGCTGAAAGCCGAAACCGACGGCAGGCTGGAGGTGGCCGGCGCAACGCTGGCCGCACCGATCGTGCAGGCCGGACTGGTGGACGAATACCGGATCGTCCTCACGCCCACCGCCGTGGGCGGCGGCACCCCGTTCTTTCCGACCCTGCCGTCATGGATCTCACTGCGACTATTGGAAAACCGCACCTTCCCCGGTGGCACAGTCCTGCTGCGCTACGAGGCCAAACACGACTGATCGGGCATACACAGCCACTCTCTGGCCGCCATCAAGCGGACATGCCATCGACGAACCACTCCTCCCTGATACTCGAGTAATGGTTACAGTCATTCGAGTATCAAGGCTGTGTCCGACGAAGGGACGGGGATCATGATGGGCACACCGCAGTTGCCGAGCATTCCCGCCCCTACGGCCTGGGAGCAGTTGTTGCGGCTGGACGGCAGATGCGCGGTGGTCACGGGCGGCAGCCGCGGATTGGGTGAAGCGATCGTGCACCGGCTCGCTCAGGCCGGAGCCGCGACGATGCTCACCACCATGATGCCGCCGGGACGGCCGGGCTGGCCCGACGAAATCGCCAAGGCCGTGCTGTTTTTGGCCTCCGATATGGGCAGCTACGTCAGCGGGGCCAACCTCATGGTCGACGGCGCCCAGCACCTCCGCTGATGCCGGACAACAAACCGTCAACCGAACCCGTCGCTGGAGTCTCCGCAGCCGTGGGTGACGATCTGGTGCACGCAGCGCTGCGCGCTGCTGACGCCCTCGGCAAAGACGTTGCCGACGTTCCGGTGATCGCGATCGCCCGCGAAGCCGGACTCTCCCGCAGCACCCTGATCCGCCGCCTCGGCGGCACCCGCGCGAACCTCGACGCCGCGGTCGCCGCCGCCGGAGTGGATCCCGGCGGCCAAGCACCGGTACGCACCCGCGCTCTGGACGCCGCCGCCGCCCTCATCGACGAGGCCGGGCTGGCCGCGGCGACGCTCGAAGCGGTCGCGGGCCGCGCCCAATGCTCGGTGAACAGTCTGTACGCGGTGTTCGGGGTCCGCGATGAGCTACTACGAGCGTTGTTCGAACGGCACAGCCCGTTGCTGCACATCGAAGACTTCTTCGACACCGAGCACGGCGATCTGCCCACAACAGTGCGGCGCCTCTACGGATTGATCGCCCACACCCTGGCCACTGAGCCCCGCGTGGCCCCCGCCTTGCTCGCCGAAGCCTTAGCCCGGCCCGATAGCCCCGCCATTCAACACCTGTTGGGCCACAACGCACCCCGGCTGCTCAACAGTCTCGGGTCATGGCTGACCGGAGAAATCAGCTCCGGCCGCATCCGCGAGATCCCATTACCTCTGCTGATCCAGCAGCTCATCGCCCCCATCGCGATCCACATGCTGGTGCGCCCCACCACAGCGGCCATTCCCGGTATCGAACTGCCCGACCTCGACACCGTCTGCGACGTCTTCACCGAGACGTTCCTGCGCGCCGTCACACCAACCTCGCACGCCACCGAGACTCGAAGGAAAACACCATGACCACCCCCGACCCGACCCGCACCCGCATCGTGCTCGGTACCGCGTTCGCCGGCGCCGGCATCGCCCATATCATCAACCACGAATGGTTCGAACGACTTGTCCCCGAACAGCTCTCGCCATGGCGCAAACCCATCAGTGCTGTCACCGCCGTCATCCAGCTCCTCGGCGGAATCAGCATGTTCATCCCTCGACTACGCGCCCTGGCCCGGTGGACCAACCTGGCCATCCTTGTCCCGACCCTGCCCGCCGCGATTGCTCAGACCCGGCACCCCGACCGCATGCGCGCGCTCGGCATCGATCCCAAGCTCGTCGTTCTCCGGATCCCCGCACAAATACTGGTCGCCGCTCTCACATGGTGGTCCACCCGTCCCCCAGCCAACCCACACAACTAGCCGTCCCCGCGTCGAATAGCCTTCGCCCACTCATGTGCGTGAAGAAAATGGCCGCTCCCCCGCGTTCACTTGATGCCGATCACCATCGAGTCCGGACCGACCAGGTGCTCGACATAGCTTTCGCGGAACCCCGCGTCGGCCATCCAGCCGCGGCAATCCGCACCCGTGTAGTCGAAGCCCACACCCTCGATCAGCATGTTGAGACTCACTGCCGCTGCTGGCCATCTTGCTGCCCCCGCCCAGCTTGCGGGTGCCGATTACCTTCGCGGCCGTGCTGGTTGCGCTCGGCCTGGCCGGAGCACTCGGCGCGCGCATCGGCGGCAGCAACATTCGCCGCGCCGTGCTGCGTATCGTGATTGGCGGCGCGCTTGGATTGGCGTTCACCTACGGTATTGGGCATCTTTTCGGAACGGCAATCACCTGACCCTCCTCACAACCCAACATGTTCAAATATCGTGACGGGATGGGCTAGCGGTGACCCGACCGAACGCTGCAAATCGGCGACATTCGAGATCCTGTTAACGAAGCGAGGTCATTGCCGCCGCCCTGCTAACTGCGCGAAAGGAAAGAAGAACGGTGCACACAACTGACAGTAACCGGTGAGCCGCGCGCCAAGGCAATGCGATCCGAGAACCCGTCGCGACGCCGACTGGTCGGCAGCTCGTGTGACCGTCGACGACCAAGGCGTCACCTACCGAGTCCTGTGGTCAGCCGAATACTGCGTGTACCTAGGGCTGTGTGACTCCTACCCCAGGCTGTCATGGCAGGCGGAGAACGTAAATGACGCACTCGACGGAATTCGGCGGCAAGTCCAGGAACGCGCACAACGGTGAGTCGCTAACGCATTTGCACGGTGAAACCGAAACTAATTACCGCTGTTGGCGTTGTCGCCCCATACCGCCCGGGACCCGGCATCACCGATCCGCACGACTGCAACGATGGACGAAATTCCTACGACTACCGCCAGAAGCAGCACCGCGATATTGGCGGCGGCTCGGCGCTTGTCGGATCGGCCCTCCAGCCAGTGCAAGAAGGCCAGCGCAACGGCGACTAGGAGAAGCGCAATCGAGAAGTAGATCATCTGTTCGCCGCGCTCGGCGTGTGTCTGCAGTATTGCGGTCGGGTCTTTTTCCTGGTCCAGTAACCACTGGCCCGCTTCGGTGGTCAGCGGCGTCAACACGGTTGTCACTACTGCCATGGCCAATACCAGCCAGACCAGCCGACGCCTGGCTGCCGGCCAAAGTCCGCATAACATCTCCAAGAGCGCGGTCGCTGGCGCGAGGACGACGACGAGATGAACCAGCAGAACATGGGCCGGCAGGCCTGCGATCGTGGTAATTGTCAACTCCTGATTGGGTCGGGCCTTCATTTGGCGAAGGGAATCACCGGGCTAACTTCGAGGGCCTGGGTCACGTCGGGAAGCAGTTGACACGTCAAGGACCTGCATGACGAGCGTGCGAGTTGATAGGTCCAGCACACCTTAGCTATTGGCCCGGTACCTGGCGTGCCGATACCGATTCATCTCCGTACATCGGTGCGGTCATCAGGCGTCGGAGGGTTGGCCTGCTGCGGAGTTCGTGTCCGTTTTGCCCTGTTGGTTGCGCACGCCTGATGCAACGGCGTCGCCGAGGTTGTGGTCCACGTTGTGCCAGTAGGTGAATGCGCGTTGCAGAATCGGTTCGGATACGCCGTCGAGTAGGTGGCCGACGATGTTGTCGATTAGTCGCTGGCGCTGCTCGTCGGTGAGTACCTTGCGGACTAGGGTGCCGGCTTGGCCCCAGTCGTCGTCCTCGGAGCGCAACGTGTACGCGGCGCGGACCATGTCACCGTCGGCGTGCCAGAGCCCGGCATCGTCGGTGCGGGACGGGTCGGCCGTCGGGCCGCCGTAGGAGTTCGGCGCGTACACCGGGTCGGCGACGTTATGGACCCGCATCGGCCCGTCTTTGCTGTAGCTGTGCACGGGTGCGTGCGGGGCGTTCACCGGGATCTGCTTGTAGTTGACACCGAGGCGGGCGCGGTGGGCATCGGAGTAGGCAAACCCCCGGGCCAGCAGCATCTTGTCGGGGCTCAAACCAATACCCGGCACGAGGTTGTTCGGTTCGAACGCGGCCTGTTCGATCTCGGTGTGGTAGTCGGTGGGGTTGCGGTCCAGTGTGAGGCGGCCGACCTCGGTGAGCGGGTAATCGGCGTGCGGCCACACCTTGGTCAGGTCGAAGGGGTTGAACCGGTAGGTCCTGGCGTCCTCGTAGGCCATGATCTGAACGTTGAGCGTCCAGCTGGGGAAGTCGCCGCCGGCGATGTGTTCGTAGAGGTCGCGGGTGTGATAGTCGGCGTCGGCCGCCGCCATCTGATCGGCCTCGTGCTGGGTGAAGCATTCGATGCCCTGGTTGGTTATGAAGTGGTACTTCACCCAAAACTTCTCACCGTGCGCGTTGGCCCACATGTAGGTGTGGCTGGAATAGCCGTTCATGTGCCGCCAGGTCCGCGGGATCAGGTGACCTGATGCGCTGACTCCGGGGAGAGCGTCCAGAAGTCCCACTGCATGTCGTGGTCGCGCAGGTTGTTGTCCGCGCGGCGCTTCTGTGAGCGGATGAAGTGCTGAAACTTCAGCGGGTCGCGCATGAAGAACACCGGGGTGTTGTTGCCGACCATGTCGTAGTTGCCCTCGGCGGTATAGAACTTCAGCGAGAACCCGCGGGGGTCGCGCCAGGTGTCGGGGCTGCCGCGCTCGCCGGCGACGCTGGAGAACCGGATCAGGGTGTCGGTCTTGGTCGCTGGCTGAAACACCGCCGCCCGGGTGAAGGCGCTCACGTCGTGGGTCACTTCGAAGTGGCCGAACGCACCGCCGCCCTTGGCGTGGGGCTGACGCTCGGCAATGCGTTCCCGGTTGAAGTTCGCCATCTGCTCAATGAGGTAGTGGTCGTGCAGCAGGATCGGCCCGTCGGGGCCGACGGTGAGCGAGTGCTCGTCACTGGGGACCGGGGCACCGGAATCGGTGGTGGTGGGGGGGGGTTGGCTGCGGTCGGGTCATTGCTGGTGTCTCCTTGTGTACTGGTGACGACTTGTTGTTTCGAGAATCACTGGACTGGGGTCGAGGGGGGATTCAAAGGCGACTCGATCGTGGGCGCCGGTTGCGCGTAGCGACCGGCGGACTCTCGGACTATCTCGGTGGCCGGTGGCGGGACAGGGCCGTGGTCGTCGGCGTTGACGAGGCGGAAGACCAACGCAGCAACAGCGGCGCCAACCAGCTCGGCCACCAGGTAAAGCCATAGGTTTGACCACGAGAAAATCCCGATGACGCTGCCGCCGATCGCGACGGCCGGGTTGAACACCCCCCCGCTGACTCCGCCCACGGCTATCGCGCCGGCAGCGACGGTGAAGCCGATCGCGAGCCCGTAAAACGAGTTCACCGGATGGTCCTTGCTGGTGGCGACGTTGAGCACGACATAGGCCAGCGCGAAGGTGAACAGAAACTCCGCCAGCAAGGCTGCACTCATGGTTCGGCCGGTGAAGCTCAGCGCCGCCGGGGTCGACGAGGTCGGACTGATGACCAGGTTGGCCGCGGCTGCGGCCAACCCGCCGCCGAGAATCTGGGCCAGCCAGTAAGCAGGTAAGTCCATCAGCGGCAGCCTGCCGCGCAGATACACCGCCAGGCTGACGGCCGGGTTGTAGTGTCCGCCCGAGACATGGCCGCCGGCGTAGACCATGACCATCAACACCGACCCGATGGCCAGCGGGGCCAGCGCTGACGTGGTGAGGACAACACATGCGACGGTGAACACCAACCCGAACGTGCCGATGAACTCCGTCGCGTACTTGCGCATCTTCGCTCCAACCAATCGTGGGTGCGGCGCCGAGGTGGTGAGCCGCCCGCGAAACCCACGCCGGGCGGCCAATTTGGCATCGCTCGCGACATCGGTTCCTGACCCAGACAGTGCCAACCAGTTCTGCGAAACTTCTGGGAGACCACAGTTCACCGCCCTCTACCGTGCGAGGATTCGCGCTATGGCATCTGCCCGCACCGGCGCTGCCTGCTCCACGCCGGCCGCTGACGGCCACCTCCTAGTGATCGAGGACGACCGCCAGCTCGCGGCGCTGCTCGAACGCTTGTTCCTCGGCCAGGGGTACACCGTGGACCTGGCCCACGACGGCCAGGCCGGCTTGCACCGAGGACTCAGCCGCTCGTACACCGCGATGGTGATCGACCGCGGATTACCCGTGCTCGATGGGGTCGAACTCCTGTCACGCCTGCGGTCTCGCGGCGTGGTCACCCCGGCGCTGGTCCTCACTGCTCACGGCACCCTGTCCGACCGTGTCGAGGGCCTGGATGCCGGCGCCGATGACTACCTGGTCAAGCCGTTCGAGATACCCGAGCTGCTGGCGCGGCTGCGCGCGCTGCTGCGCCGCCACAGCGAACATGCCACGTCGCTGCCGGTCTGCGGGCGACGGTTCTACCCGCAGCAACGTCACGTCGTCGATGACGACGATAGCGGGGACCCCGTCGAGCTGACCGCCCGCGAATGCGCACTCCTGCAGGTCCTGGCCATCAGACCGGGACGCACTTTCACCCGCGAGGAACTCCTGGCACGGGTCTTCGACGGCGCGGAGCGTCCCGGCGCGGTGGACACCTACGTCAGTTACCTGCGCCGCAAGCTCGGTAAGGACGTCATCGTGACCATCCACGGCCTCGGCTACCGCCTCGGTTCCGCGTGACGCGCCGCCGCGAAACTCAAACCCCCGCCGAGCTGGCCGATGCCGCGGTGCTGCGAAGGGCAGGACGCAGCGCCGCACTACGGTCGGCTGTGCTGCTGGCCGCGGCGCTGGTCGTCATCGGTCTGCTGGTCTACCTGGTCGACAGCCACCGCCAGCGGCAAGCCACCGATCGGGAACTCGCTGACATCAGCCGCATCGTTGACGATGTGACCGATCCACCGCCGGGTATGGCCTTGGCGTTACGCAGCCCTAATGGAACGGTCAGCCTCAGTGCGAACGCCCCACCAGGTGCCACCTCGTTTCTTGATCTGCCCACCGGGTACAAGGACGTGTCGGACAACGGCGTCGACTACCGACTGTTGGTGCAGGACAACAAAACTGGACGAGTCGCGGCGCTAGTCGACCAGCGACCCCGGAAAGCGGATGAACAACGCCTGCTCGCCTCATTGGCCGGGGCCGAGATCCTCGGGATGCTCGGCGTCGCAGCTGCGCTGGGGATAATGTCGCGCCGCGCCGTCCGGCCCCTCGCCGACGCCCTTGCGCTACAGCGCCGATTCGTCGCCGACGCCTCCCACGAACTGAGAGCACCGCTGACCGTGTTACACACCCGCGCTCAGATGCTCGCGCTGGAAGCCACCCACGAACCGATCAGCGAGCCGATGCAGCGCGAGATCGCCGGCCTGGTCGCAGACACCCGCGCGCTGGGAGAAGTGGTGAACGACCTGCTGGTCTCCGCTGAACGCGCCGCACACCCCGAGAGATGGCAACATCTCGATCTCGTCGCCCTCGCCAAGCAGGTGCGAGACAGCTACCGCGCGCACGCCGCCGCCGCAGGCGTCGGCCTCGAGGTCGTCAGCGACAGCCGGACCGTGCCGCTGACAGGATCAGGCCCGGCACTGCGGCGAGCAGTCTCAGCCCTCGTCGACAATGCGATCGCACACGAGCGACCCGGTGGCCGGGTGGAATTACGAATTGATCACGATGACAGCGCTATTCGCCTGGCAGTCGCCGACAGCGGAATCGGCCTCAACCCTGACCAGACCCAGCAGTTATTCACCAGGTTCGCCCACGGTCCCACCCGACCCGACGGTCAGCGCCGCTACGGGATCGGGCTGGCCCTAGTACAGGAAATCGTCGCCGCACACGCCGGACGCCTCGTCGTCGAAGGCGCTAGCGGCCGCGGCGCCACATTCACCATCCTCCTGCCCCCCACACCGCAACCGAACCCCACCCACACACTCATCGGCAAAACTAGACAGACACTCCGCCGCCCATTCCGACAAGGCCCCGACCACCGCGGTAGCGCGCGGACCGACGCGTGCTGCCGGAATGCGCGCCGCCGTTGGCGGATAGGTCGGCGCGACAGCGTAAAAGCTGAACAGGAACGCGGCGAGCGTGGCGAGTCTGATGCCAACAGCGATCATTGATCGTGTCCTTCTCGACGGCGGCCTCGACCACCTGCCGCGCAATCGGTTAACGCGTCGCGATCCAAGCGCAGCCCGCGCATCCGCGCGCTACATCGCCGCCAGCTCGACCCACTCCGAGCGGTGTGACCGTGGTGTCCTCAGTCGTGGGGATGCGCCTCAGCGACCGCGTCGATCCGGCCGGTGTCAAGTACGGCCGCCGGGTCAGAGGCTGAGGTCATAGCCCTGGTCCCTTTCCTGGCTCCGGGATTGGCTCTGGTCGAGCCCCAGTACGCGGTCGAGGGCTCGATCCCGTTGTCTACGTTGAGATCTCCGATGGCTGATGAGTCGGGCGGTGACGGTGCGGTGATGTTCGGCGACGAGGGAGGCGACCCGGTCGGGTAGCTCATAGTCGGGGGTCTCGGCCGCGGTGTGGTGGGCCGTGCGGGCGGGGGTGTCGTGGCCGATGATCTGGCGCAGCACCCGGCCGGCTTGGGTGGGGCTGCCGCGGTGGGCCAGGTGTACCCCGTCGGTCCCGGATAGGTCGCGGTGTTGGTGGTCGCCTTCGCCGACCGCGCGGTGGTAGAGGTAGGCGTGATTTGATGCGCGGCCGCGGGTCAGGGCGACGTAGGCCAGGTTGCGGCTGGCGGTGTCAGCCAGCACGGCATGGGTGGTCTCGGCGGTGACGCCTTGGGCGGTGTGCACGGTGACCGCGTGCCCGAGCTGGACATGCTCACGCAGGTAGTCACCACTGAACACGGCCCATGCTTGGTCGCCGTGCCGGCGGGCGGCGATCCGCGGATGCTCAGGGTTGGTGTCGACGGCGACGACGTGCCAGCGTTGCCCGTTGCGGACCGGCGCATCGGCCAGCGGGCCGCTACGGTCGGCGGCGGTGACGGGGAGGGTGGGGTCGTTGCTGCGGGTGACGATGACGTCGCCGGCGCTGATGTGATGGTTGCGCGCCCCGGTCACCGTCGCCACCTCGAGCCCTTCGCGGGCGCGGTCAGCGACGGTGTGGTCGTGGACCCGGCAATTCAGGGCGTCGGTGATCTCGACGGTGTCGGCCAGCAGCAGGCTGTCTTTCCCGGCCGCCAGATCGCGGTGGTGGGCGGTCAGCGCGTCGGCGGCCATGGTGACCCGATCCCCGCACGCGAGGCGGTGGTGCTCTTGGTACCAGTCGATCGCGCGGCGCACCGGGGCGGGCCCACCATCACGCAACGCCAGGGACGCGGCCCGCTCGGCAGGGTCGTGCTGGCGCCACACCTCGCTCAGGCGTTGGGTCCAGGGCAGCTCGTCACAGAGTTGGGCGAACATCCCGCCGCGCGCTTTGACCGGCGCCAGCTGGTGGGCGTCACCGACCAGCACGGTTTTCGTCCCGGCCGCCGTCGTCGCGGACAGCAGTTGGCGCCAGTGACCGGTGCCGACCATGCCGGCTTCATCGACGACGACGACGTCGAACGGCCCCAACTCCAGCTGGCCCTCGGCCAATCGTTTCAGGGCGGCGTGCATGGTGTAGCCCTCTGACGCGGCGCCTTCGGCGAGGGCGACATCGACGGCTTTGCCGGTGGGGGCGATCACGATCACCCGCGCTTTCTGGCGGCGTTCGACGATGGTGCGCAACGCCCACATCGAGGTGGTCTTCCCGGCACCGGCCGGCGCGCTCAACGGGACCACCAACTGCGGGGTGGACGCGATCGAGCTGACCACCTGGTGCTGCTGTTCGGACAGCCCCAACACCGCGGCGGTGTGCTCGGGACGCACCCACGACATCGCCCGCACATTGGTGGCGTCGACGAGGTCGAACACGCGTCGTTCCTCGGCCAAAATGAGGTCTACGGTGTACCGCTGCGAGCCCTCCCGCTGATGCGGTAAGAGTGGCCCGGACAGCCGCATCCCGACCGCGTCGACGCACGCTTCGATGAGCTGGCGCGGCGTTGCCGCGCCACGGTCGCCGGCACTGTGGGAGCCTGCGACGGGGGCGTCGATGAGGGGGAGTTGGGCGCCGATAACTTCGATCAGATCCGCGCGCGTCAACGCGGCCTTATCGCCCCGGGCGGCCATGGCCGCCACCGCGCGCCGATTCACCGCCACCCCGGTGCGGGTGACCCGCGCCGCAGCCTGGCGGGCGGTGTGTTCACGCTCGGTGCGGGCCTGGCGTTGCGCGGTCTGCGACACGTGAAAACCACGCTCGTCGGCGTGCCATTGCGCGCGCAATTCCTGCCAAGACAGGGACTCGGGTTTGCGCGGTCGGGTGGCCTTCTGCGCGGCCGCCAACTGCGCCGCCGACACCTCCTCGACAACGGTCAGATTTGACGCCGCCCACTGCCGCAACTGAGTCGACCGCTGCGACCACGCAATGATGGTTGTGGGGTCGATTCCGGCGAGCTCGGCCATCCCCGTGGAGGGGTCGACGGGGCCCCATTCGATACCGGTCAGGCGGTGCAGTTCGTGGCGCAGGGTGGCCTGGTAGATGATCCCCGCCGCACGCGCTTCATGAAACAACGACGTGCCGTCGATGGACACCAGCCGGCCATCGGCGCGGGCCTGCCGGTTGGGCACCAACACGTGGGTGTGCAGGTGCGGATCCCCCGCCCGCGAGGTCTCGTGTTGGTAGGCCGCGGCTACCAAACCGGGCAGCTTCTGCAGATCTTTCTCTCCCGTGACCGGGTTGTGCACGCGGGTGTAGCCGGCATGGGCCGCCAAGTACTCGAGCGCTTCGGCGATCGCCGTCTGATGCGCCGCCGACACCGCCTTGTCGATCACGTCGTCGCCGAACGCCCGCACCAACGACACCGACTTGGGCGCGCAGAACGTCAAATCGAACCCGTGCACACCGCTCCTGCCGTGCGCACGTCCACACTCCCCTGACGGCGCAACCCCGGCGTCCAGCCAGCGCGCCACCACGTCGGGATCAGCATCCCCACCCGCACGCTCACCGTCGGTCAAACCGACCAGTTCCGCGACCACGCGAACGTCCCCCGCGCACGTCCATACCGGGGTGCGGGTGTCGCGTTCGGCGTAGTACTCCGCCAACCCCCCGTTGGCCTTCTGCCGGTCGGCCACAGCGTCGCCGACCGCCCGCGCGGTGTCGTTGTAATAGTTCACCGACCACAACGACAACTTCGCCACCGTCAACACCGCACCACCCCCTTCACCGGCGCCAAGGGAACTCCAAAAACGACGACAACACCAAGCATCGCACACAATTGTGCAAATGTGCCATATCGTTAGAGCGGTAGAGCAGTACTGAAGTCGGGGGTGGGTTGTGAGAGGGGCAGCGGGGATGCGGGGATGCGGGGATGCGGGGAACGGGCGAACATGGGAACAGCGAGAGGGGTGGGAGAGAAGCGGGAGGCAGTGCGGAAGACGTGAGTGAAAAGCGACGAAAAGGCCGCTGGTGGGGGTGCTGAGAGTGGCGTCTGGCCGCACCGTCAGCGCGCCGGTTCGCAACCACTAGGCGCCTCGTCGACCGAACGTTCAACGGTGCGCTCCATCGCGTCGCCGCGGACCGCACGGTGGTCTGCTGCGAGTCGGTTCATCGCGCCGCCGTGCCATGTCTGGACCGACAGCCCGATGTCGCGCCGCGCCGTTGGGCGCGTTCGGTGAGCACTCGGCGGATCTCTTCTTGGGCGGCGGTGATCCGGGCCCGCGCTGCATCGGTGAGCACCACTGGGTGCGGCGTCTGGTCGATGCTGGCGGCGGCGCAGCCGCCGGCCTTTGTCGGCGCCGTCTCGGGGGGTGTCCAGGACAGCCGTCGCAACCGGCTGGCCAGGAACGCACCGGGGTTGGCGATGTGGTCGGGCCAGGTCGTTCCTCGGGTGCGCATGTCGGCGTTGAGGGCGTCGTTGACCGCCCGCGCGGACCACACTGCGGGGTCGATGCCGGCGCCGGTGAGTGCATCGCAGATGGCACCGATGTGGGCGCGGTCGAGACCGTGGGTGAGCGCGACCAGTCCCGCGGCGAGTTTCTGGGTGGCCAGCGGTCGCGCGGTAGCGCGCCGCGGCCGGGCTTGTCGCGTGTTGTCGCAGCATCGGTTGGCGGGCGCGCTTGCGCGCCCGCTTGGTGAGTAACTCCCTACGGGAGAAGAACAACTGACACCGCCTGACGGCGGTAGGTGGAAATCATGCACGAGCGGTGGGGTCGCTGGACGGGCTTCGCGACGCGGGACCAGGTGGTACACCGAGGGTCGGCGGCCGACGCTGGGTGTGGTTGTCGAACCGTGGCCGCGTTGGGCTTCCACGGCCCATCTGGAGGCCCGCAGCACGCGCCAGGCGGCGGTGACGGTGCGTACGTCGCAGCCCACCTTGTCGGCGATTGTCGCGCGGGTGACGGCGACGTGGCGGCCGGTGCCGTGATCGGCGTGCTCGGCCATCACCGTGGCGATCGACAACAGCGTGGCCGTGGTGATCGACACCCGCGCCTCAGCGCACAGCTGTCCGAACGCCGGGGAGTGCACCCACCGAGACAGCCCGTCGAGCCACCCGGCGCGACTGGTCCACATCGGCGCGGACGGTGCGCAGGAGCCCGCGCGCGTCACCCAGTCACGACGACGCTCATTGGCGTGCGCACGAGCCACATGGGGGCTGCTGGAACCGGCGCTGCTGAGTGCAGCGCCGAGTGGTGCCGGCCGCGCGCTGCTGGCGCGCTGGGAACCGGTGTGGAGGTCACGATTCGCGCACTCTTTTCGCGGCGTATCTAGAACCGCAGTAGAACGTGCGCTACCGTGAGACGTGACCGGCAAAGTCATCGTCCCTTCGGGGATATCGGGTGCGGACCCGGAACCGAGCGCCAACTCGGTTCGAAACCCCCGACAGGGCCTCGCTAACGCGGGGCCTTAGTCATGTCAGCGGGAGAATCCGCACACCAGCTATTCAGATGTCACGTAGGCCAAGACGCCCTGCCCTCCAAGCAAAGTTTGGGGTCCTGGCGGGTGATCACATCGCCAGCGGCAGAACCTCCTTGTCGAGTTCGCGAACAGCCTCGGGACGCCCGACCGCGATAGCGAGCAGGTCGGCCGAAAGCTGGCTGACGCTTGTGCCGCGTTCGGCGGCCATTTCGCGAAGCCGGGCGTAGACGGATGCGTCAGCGCGAACCTTGATCTGCTCGCGCGGACCTTTGTGCGGTTGGGCCATGCACCTGATCTTCACGCAGAAAGACCCATGTACCTGGTACCGACACGCGCACATCCCGCCTCTCCTTTCACACGGCTACCGTTCGGCTTGTGATCGATGCAGCCGAGCTGGAGGCGGCCATCACGGCGGTGTACACGGCCCAGCTCCCGATCCCGACGTGGTGGCCGGCTGAGGCGCGGTCGGCGTTCATCGAGGAATACGCCAGCGAGGCGGCCTGCATGGTGCTCTCGGAGATGGACTCGATCGGCGACCGGATGAGCGACTGGGCGGCCCGATCACACGTCAGCGACGCGGATGAGTCCACGATGATCGCCTCGGCGCAACAGGTTCTGCTCAACGAGGCCTGCAGCGAAGTGCAGTACGACCTGACCGAGATGATCGCCAACAGGAGCGCCCAATTGACGGCCGAAGCTGTCTTCAACCACGGTCCGCCTCGCGCGCAGCAACACGTGGTGTGGCCGATGGCTCATCAGGGCCGACTTTAGGCCGCCGCGCCGACGACGCGCGCGGCGTTCGAACCGGTGCAGCATGGGCCGCCGAGCATGTCCAGGATCGGGGCGCCGGTCGATGCGGGTCCGTGGATCACCGACCGCAACACCCGTTCGAAGGCGAGATCCACTGCCGGGGCGTCCTCCAGGAGCAGATCGAGGAGCTTCTCTGCGGCGGGGGTGTTGAACGGATTGGCTGTCAGCTGCGCACACAGCGCACGGACCTGGGACGCGAAGTCCCGAACCGCACTCACGTCGTCTTGGACCGTGCCGGGAGTTTCCATGCCCTCACTGTAAGAGCGTGCGTGCATACATGCAAGCAACTTGCGTGCAAACTACTCCTAGTCCTGCATGTAGGATGCGTGCATGCCCAATTCGGCTGGGGATGCTCTCGACGGCGGTATGCCCGGCGCTGCCGGTAACGCGCTGCCCTTGCGTAAGCGGCACCAGAAGGTGCCGTTGAACACCTATGTGCGGCCAGGCACGCAGCAGCGCGTGGAGGTGTTGAAGGACCGCGGGTATGCGGTCACCGACATCGTGGATGCGGCGCTCAACGAGTTTCTGGACCGGGCCGGCGTGCCTCAGTCCGAATAGCCCTTCGCTCCCCCTCATGACCAGCTTTTCCGCTACTTCCTCGTAGTGGCCCGTGTGCGCGGTGGGTGGTGGCTGTCCAGGCTCGACCGTAGGTCGACCGCGCAGCGGCGGTTACCGGCCTTGACGGCCACCACCCATCGTTTCGCCACAATCGAGGCCGAGGAAGACGTACGTGCGCAATTGAACGCTTTAGCGTTATAGCGCTATAACGCTAAAGCGTTGTTTAGGCGCGTTTGCGGCCGGGGCCGCTATGGGTGGCGGCGCTGCGTTGCAGCTCAGCGACGATTTCTGCTGGGGTGAGCTGTTCGGCGAGCCGGGTAAGCGCCAGTCGGACGACGGCGCTGCGAGTGGCGTCGACGCGTGGCTTGGTCGCGCGGGCCGCTGCGCGCACAGCCTCGAGGGAGGCGTCCGTGGTGTCATCGAGGTAGATCGACACTTTCGTGAGGTCGGTGCCGGAGGCCGGCGGGGTCGTCGTCGAGGCAACAGGGGCCGCCGGCGGCTGCGCCTTGGGCGGTTCGGATACGGCTGCTGGCGATGGTGCGGCGGGCATGTCGACCGGCGTGCGACGCGGTTGGTGTCGCGGCGGCGGGATTGTGCGGCGCGATGTGGTCGACTTCGAGCGCATGGCGGTGAGCGAGTCCAGGCCGTCAGCCATTGACGTACTCCTTCACGAAGGTGCTGAGACCGGTGAGCGCGGCCGCGACTTTCTGTAGCGACTTCGCAGGTGGCGCTTCGGCGGTGATGGCGATGCGCTTCTTGCGTGTTCCTACGTGCAGCGCGGTCGGTATCGGTGGAGCGACCTGTACGGGTGTGTTGGCGATGATGCTGCGCAGTCGCTGAATTTCGGCGGCCGGTGGTGTTGTGGGGACGAAGTTGGGGACGATGACGAGCGGGTAGTCGGCCGCCTCATTGACCAGCTCGGCGGTGGCGTCGAGTTCAGCGGTGCGTAGCGCAGTCGGGGCCAGCACGATGTTGGCCACGGCCAGGGCACCGTGGGCAGCTGGGCTGGCGCCGGGATGGGTGTCGACCACGATCCACGGTTTGCCCCATTCGGATGCCCATTTGGTGAGGGCATCAGCCATGGTGTTGGCGTCGGGCTGGTGGTCATAGAGATCGGGATGACCTGGAATGAGGTCGGGCTTCTTGAATCCGCGTAGCGGCCGCGGCGCGGTGGCGCCCGCTTCCAGTGCATCCAGAAGCCGTGATCGTGGGTGATCTTGGGGGCGATACCCCCACTTGGCCGTCACGCCTCCCCCGTCGTGCTCTAGATCGACGAGAACCGCATCCAGCAGATGGGCCAGCTCGTAGGCCAGGAAAGACTTGCCCACACCACCCTTACGGGAGTGGCACACAGCAATGTTGACTGTCACATCAGCATTATAGCGCTGTAACTCTGTAACGCTTAAGTGCTACAACGTTTTACCGTTTAAGTTCTATAACGTTAGAACGACAGAAGGTTATAACGCTTTCCGGGCTCACGCCGTGGACCCACTCACGGCTTCCGACACGTACGCGCGGCCTTGGTTTCGTCCGCTGGGCGTTGTCCTGATCTGAGTCAACTTCCACTGCGACAGATCGCCCATCTTTGCTGCTCAGAGTGCTATCGGCCGAAGTCCTGCACGGTGGTTTACTAGCTTCCCGCTTATGCAACGAGTAGGGCAGCTTCCCTGCACACCCTGTATTTCTGCCTGCGGCGACCTCGAAAGTATGGACCGCGCTGACCGCGCGGCGCCGGAGCCGCTCCGCCGTTCCGGTCGTATACGCCCAATGGAGCACCGCCCATGAGTACCAACGCCGCCGTCGTCAGCATCGTTGCGATCGTCTGCTTCTGCCTTCTAGCAGCCTATGTCGTTCGCACCACCGGCTCGACCACCGGCATTACCGATATCGGCCGCGCAGTAGCCGACATAATCGATGCGCTTACCGGGCGACGGTGATCTCGCTCATGCACCACGTCAAGGACGTGACTGCAAGAGCGAGTCGACGGTGCTGGTCTGTCGGATGTAGTGCCGGAGGTCGGGAGAGATGTAACCGGCGTAGCGGCGCATTCGGCGAATCAGGTTGTTGACGTCGGCGACGCGGACGGGCTCGTGGTGAGCTACCCGGTTGCGCGCCTTACGCATGTCATCGAGGCCGGAGTGAATTTTGTGTCGCTGGGACCCGGCCGGGTAGAGAGCTTCCAGATGTGGGTTCCAGAGAAGCGTCGTGTGCCGCGAGCTGGTCAGCAGGACCCAGAACCCGAAGGTCAGCTCGGCAAGGATTTTTCCGGGAGGGGCGGACGGGCCGCCGGCCTTGGTGCGTGCGGAGGCCAGGTCGGCGTGGGTGCGGGCGTCGTTGCCCGGTACCGCCGGGAATAGCGCGGTGAATGAAGCTGGGTCGGTCCAGTGGGCTTCGCCTGGCTGGACGGCGTTCATGAGTGCCCGGTCGTAGAAGTTGCGAAGGCCAACTTCGAGGTGGGCAAAATCGTGCAGCAGTGCGGCGTTGAGCTGGGTGTTCCATTCGTGCAGGTCGAGAGCACGGGTGCGGTCCCCACCGGCCAGGAGCATGTACGTGTGGAATCGCTGGGGGCTCAACCATTGTTCAACCCAGGGGCCCGGTGCCGTCACCGTTGAGTTCTATCAGGGGTCCACGTACGATTGGGTGCATACAGACCGGTGTGACGTGTAGCGCGTGCCCGGTTAAAGCCAGGAAGAGCCCGGTATTCGGTCCTTGCGACCGACCCGGGCTCTTTGCTTTGAGCAGCGCTGTCTGCGGCTGAAAGGCCATCTTTCGGTCGCGGTCCAGGGCCCCAGAGCCCTCCGCTATGCCGAAACATGTCGGTTCGACCTGGGACAATGGTCGCAGCACGGCCCGCGACCACTTGCCTGGAAAAAACTTTCTCCAGATTTCAGGGGTAGGCCGTACGCGCGGACTTAAGAGGAAGCGACAACCGTAGGGATCGGTTGTCTCTTTCTCGCCTCCTGGAGATGTAGCCATGGATCGACCGGCACGCCGCCCCGGCCCGCCCGTTGATGCCGCGCGCTTACAACCGGACAACCAGGGCGACATCCAGGACGTCGACGAGGGCTTGGTCGGTGCCTGGCTCGACGACCCTGATCTGGCCGCCGAACTGGCCGCCGAGCTGGAACGACTGCGGCGTCTTCAAGCCGATGAGGAGCTGCTGCTGGCGCTGCAGTTGGAGCAATTCACCGGCCGGCTGTGGGAGCGGTTCTCCCGCGAACTGACCCGCTACGGCCTCGGCGTGCTGCGCGCCTGGATCCGCCACGGCACCATCTACGGCAAGGCCAAGACGCTGACCGGCTACGGTCTGGGCCGCATCGAGGGCTGGCCCGACGACCAGACCATCGACGACATCGCCACCGACACCGTGGTCGCCGCGCTGATCTACTTCCGCGACAAGGTGCTCAAGACCCACCGCTGGCAACCCTCGGGAGGTGCATCGCTGAGCACCTTCTTCATCGGCCAGTGCCTCTATCAGTTCGCCAACATCTACCGCAGCGCACTGCGGGCCGAGAAAGAGCGCATCCAGGAGGCCACCACGCCGATGGACGAACTCCCTGAAGACGAGTTCGACGTCATCAAGGGCATCGAGGAGACCATCGTCGCCAACGACACCGTGGCCGAAGCGATGGCCCTGCTGACCACCGACCGGGCGCGCCAAGCACTGTTCCTGCAGGAACACGGCTTCACCCAGCGCGAGATCGCCAACAAGCTGGGGCTGCGCGACGCCAAGAGCGTGGAAAACCTCCTCGGCCACCAACTCCGCCAACTCCGAAACCGAAAGAGGACGTCGTGACCACCATCAAGCACCTCACCGCACTGATCGACGCCAGCTCGTTGGGCACCCCCACCGCGCGGGCAGCCCGCAGGTCGGTGACCGCCGCCGAAGGCGACGCCCTGGCCCGCCGCGCCTCCGAGGGCGACCGAAACAATTCCGGGGAATTCAGGGATCGAGCCGACGAGCGCACTTATAGACCGGTATCCGGCTCAACACCGGGCCGGACAAACCGAAAGGACAAGACAATGGCCAAGGGCCATCACCGCAGCGCGACCACCGGTCGCTACGTCAAGGCGTCCACCGCGGCGCGCAACCCCAAGACCACGGTCACCGAACGGGGCGCCAACCGCAGCAGCGGAACCCATCACCGCAGTGCCATCACCGGCAAGTTCGTGAAGGGCTCCACGGCCGCACGTCACCCCAACACCACCGTCACCGAACGCGGTTGAGCATCAACCAGATTCGGCAGTGTCCCCTCGGCTCGACAGGCGGGTCGAGGGGACACCAGACCGACCCACTTCCGAAAGGCGAAATCCCATGATCCGTACCACCGTTGAAGCCCTCGGCGGCGCGCAAGCCGTCCCCAGTGAGCTGATCCCAGTCCGCGAACTGCATCAGCGCCTGATCAATCAGGTGACCACCAGTGGCGGCAACATCGTCCTGGCCGACACCGCCGGCAAGCCCGCCGCCGTTGTCATGTCCCTTCAGCGCTACGAGCAGCTGCTCAACGAGCTGAACACGCTGCGCCGCATAACCGCCGACAACGCCTGATGGCGGGGGAGGGGCATCACGTGCTGACCGCCGACGACGTGCGAGCTCTCGACCGACGCGCACGCAAGGTGGGAGACGTTATCGGCTGGGATCTGCAGTTCGTCGTCGCCCCCAACGCGGAGTACGTCGGTCTGGCGGCCGGCGGCGGCGCTGAACACACTGACGAGATCATCGTCCTCGGCCCCAGCCGGATCACCGATCTCGCCGTCCACGAGATAGACCTCGCACTCGACGCACTCCAGCGCGGCGAACGGCACATCATCCTCGACGAAGACGGCGACCCCCGGCTCATCTGAACAGGCGGGGCGTTCTTTTCTACGGCTCGCCAGTCCGACCCGCATAGCGGTCCCGGGCGGCTCGGCGTTCACCATTGGCGGTGTCGCTGTTGAACTCCGACGCCAGCTGGGCGTAGCCGACATCGAGGTCATCCGGGTCGGGCTCGACTTCCACGTGAATCACTTCGACCTCATTTTGGGGGAAGGCCGTAGCGGGCGCGGATCTCGTCTTCGCCGAACGTGCGGCCGGCGGCGATGTCGGCGTCTGCTTCTCGTAGCGTTTCGCGGAGACGCGCCACGTCAACGGATGGATCATCGATGGGCCAGTCATCGAGATCATCAACAGGCCAGTCGTCCTCGGCAGACGGCTCATCGCGGTCATCCGGGATACCGAGGTCGGGCCGTTGACGCACCGGCGCGGGGGAGCAGCGGCCCTGCACCACCCCGGTATCGCCGCTCTCTTCCGTCACCTTCGCAGGATAGGCCGCCTCGCCGAACACGGGGAGCTAGCCGCAGTTCGCCAACCGTGCACGATCATGATCCAGAGCAGTAAAGATGTTCGGATGGCTCAGAGCGACCGCATCTCCGCCGACATCCTGCTGTCGTTGCCCGTGGAGTTGAAAGAGCGGATGGTCAACACCATTACGTGGACACGGCCGTACACCGGCATCAGTCACCAGCAGAAGTTCATCCGCAAAGCCATCACCGACCTGTGCGACCGCTTTGAAGAGGAGTTCAACGCCGGTGAGGCGTTCGAGCCGGGAGCCGTCATCCCCGACGAATGACACATCGTCCCCGACGAAGCAGCGCAACACGCCCAGGTTGCCTGCTTCCATTCGGATGCATCTAGCTGCGAGTACAGTGAACGGGGTGCCGTTAGTGCGCCCAAAATCCGGTTGATGCCAGCACATTCCCCAGACTTTTCTGTCACCCCGCTTAGGCCTTGATGCCGGTAGACTTGCCGCACAATCGCAGTAGCACGACTGTGTCCACATCCGGTCGCTACCCTCGAAAACCTTCTCTCCCGCCCCGTTAGCGGGCTCACCGAACAACTGCACACACAGCCAGTTCCGTAGGTTATCCAGCCATCGAAATGTACTGCTGGACTGATCTTTTCATGGTTTCACCCATGAGAAGGCGCGTTATTTGCGCGTCGAAGCCGGGTCTTCCCGGCTTTTTTTGTGCCCGGCCCCGGTCGGGCACTTTCTGTTGGTACACCTCGCAAGGAGGTCAATATGGTCGTCTCGGGCGCGTGGAATCTGATCTGGATTCTGCCTGTGCTGGTGATGGTCTACCAAGCGGTGTTCTGCCGGCGCGATGAGCCGTCAGAACGCATCGTGGCCATCCTCGGTGGGCTCGCCGAGATCGTGGGCGCCGCCGCGGCTGCGCTTCGCGAGTGGCTTCGGTAGCCCCCTGAAATGAGCGTCCTTTCCGCCGGGAGAAAGCTGCCGATGCCGCCGTAGCCTCCTTGTGCGCGGACGTCCCCGTCAGCGGCTTCACGCGCATTACCACGCTGGCTTTCGCCTCGCAGTCGTCGAATCTCGATTTCGACGCGCGAGGCTTTTTCATGCCCAGACACGGCCAGGGGCCGCTCCTGCGCGGTCACATAGGCCGTCACATGGCGGACCAGCGACCAGTTGCGGGCGGCCTACTGCAGCACGAGGAATTGTCAATACCTGTGGATCGGCTTGTTTCAGGCG